>CAJPSG010000045.1 GCA_905373195.1 Kingella oralis | reverse complement strand
CAGGCTATAAAGGCACAGCAGCAATTGATGCTGCATGGGCAGCCCGAAAAGCAGCCAAAGAAAATGCCAAAGCGGTTGCCCGAGAAGTAGCCGCACAATCTCGCATTGCACAAAACCAAGTAGCGCGTAAAGCAGCCAATAACGCCATCAACGAACGCACGGCGACTAATGCCAGCAAACCGACACCATACAAAGCACCTGCTGCGCCGAATGCGGATGCGCCTGCTTTTATGTTGCTGTGCTGCTTCTCCGTTTTCATTGCTGTAAACCTACCTACCATCAATGGTGCGCTACATCAAACTCCAAATTATCAATCAACCGCGTGTTGCCCAATTTGGCGGCGGCGAGTACCACCAGTTGCGTGTCGCCTGCTTGGGCGGGTTTCAGGCTACCTGCTTGGCGGATTTCAACGTAGTCCACCGCCCAGCCGTGCGCGTGCAGTTCATCGCGGGCGGTTTGGGCGAGCGCAGCAAAATCGCGGTTGCCTGCTTGTGCCGCTTGGGCGAGGGTTTGCAGGGTGCGATACAGGCGCGGGGCTTCGGCGCGTTCGGCGGCGCTTAAATATTGGTTGCGGCTGGATAGTGCCAAGCCGTCGGCGGCGCGCCCTGTGTTCACGGCAACGATGCGCACGGGGATGTTTAAATCGGCAACCATGCCTTTGATGATGGCGACTTGCTGGTAGTCTTTTTTGCCAAAACAGGCGACATCGGGCTGCACAATGTTAAACAGCTTGCTGACCACGGTTGCCACGCCGCGAAAGTGGATGGGGCGGGATACGCCGCACAGCTCGTATTTGAGCGCGGGCGGTTCAACGAAATATTGCTGTTCGCCTGCGGGGTAGAGCTCGGCTTCATCGGGGGCGAAAATGGCGGCAACGCCTGCGGAGCGCAGCTTATCGGCATCTTGGGCGAGGGTGCGCGGGTATTGGTCAAAGTCTTCGCCTTGCCCAAATTGGATGCGGTTCACAAAAATGCTGACCACAACGTGTTCGGCTTCTTGCTTGGCGCGCTCCACAAGGGCGAGATGTCCGTCGTGCAGATTGCCCATGGTGGGCACAAAGGCAACGTTGGCAACGGTTTTGCGCCAGTCGCGCAGTTGGGCGATGGTGTGGAAGATGTGCATGATGGTGTCCTTATTAGGTGGGTTGGGGAAAAGGGTTTGAGCTATGGTGGACGGCGTTTCAGGCTGCCTTGATGGGGGCGATAGGCAGCCTGAAACCGTGTAAACAGGGCAAGCAACGAATGGCGCAGTTTAAATCGCGATGTCGGTTTACCAACATAATGGCGGCGGGCAATATGCCGTTGCGGCGTTATTTGCATTTTCAGGCTGCCTCATCCATTAAGGCAGCCTGAAACAGGATGGCGATTACTCGCCCGACACTTTCTCTATCCCCTGCTCGGTTTTAACCGTTGCCGCCAGCGATTCAAGATAACTTTGAATCAGGTTTTCGCCCATTTCTTGCGCCAGTTGCCGCTTGGCGTTGGCAAGGGCTTCGGGGCTGTTAATGGTTTGGATGGATTGCACTTCCACCAACTGCGGCTCAGCGGGCAAATCCAGCACGGTGTAGGCAGGTTTGCCGTTTTTGGGGACGGCTTGCATAAAGGCAAGGTAGGCATCGTCGCTTAACACTTGGCGCATTTTTAGCGGCTCAACTTGCACCACGGGCGACCATGCCACCGCAGGGTTATTGCCCGCTGCCAATTCTTTTTGCAGATTTTTGGCGTATTCCAGCGCAAGGCGACGGCTTTCAGCGAGTTTAAAGCGTTCTTCCACGCGCGATTTGGCTTGCTCAAAGGTTTCGGTGCTTTCGGCGCGGGTTTCGGTGGGGCGGATAAACCATGTTTCGCCGTCCACATTGATGGCGGCGGAGTTAAGTTTTTTGCTGAACACATCGCCCGATAGCAAGGCATCCACCACGGCGGCGGGGATTTTCAGGCTGCCTGCGTTGGCGCGGGTGATCCACTCGTTTTGCGTTTGCACGGTTAAGCCAAATTTTTGCGCGGCAGGCTGCAATTTGTCGCGCGCGTTGAACACGGCTTCGCTCAATGCTTCGCGCTGTTTGTTGTATTCCTGCTGCGCTTTTTTGGCTTGCAAGCTGCTGCGGATGCTGTCTTTTTGCGCCGCCAGCGACACATCGGCAATGTCGGTTACGCGCAAGATGTGGTAGCCAAAATCGCTTTCCACCACGCCGCTCACTTCGCCTTTGTTTAACGCAAACGCCGCGTCTTCCAAGGCTTTGCTGCCCACTTTGCCATTTTGCGCAATCTCGCCCAAGTCGCCGCCATTGGCTGCGCTGCCCACGTCTTGCGAGCTGCGTTTGGCGATTTCGGCAAACTGCTCGGGGTGGGCTTTGGCTTCGGCAGCGATTTTTTCGGCTTCGGCGCGGGCTTTTTTGCGCGTGGCGGCATCGGCGGATTTGGGCGCTTCAATTAAGATATGCGACACGCGGCGCGTGGGTTTCAGGCTGCCTTTGTTGGCGTTGTAGGCGGCTTCAATTTCGGCATCGCTCACGCTTTGTTTGCTGGCGATGTCTTTGGGCGACAAGACGATGTATTCAAACTTTGCGCCTTGTTGCAGCAGGAAGTCTTTTTTGTGGGCTTCGTAGTATTTTTTCAGCGCGGCATCGTCCACTTTCACCTTATCGGCAAAGGCTTGCGGGTTTAACACATAGGCGCGGGTGGCGCGGGGGGCAAACGCGGCGTTGATGGCTTGCTGCGCTTGGAAATCAGACACGGCGTTGCTGTTTAGGGTTTGCAACAGCGCAGCGACAGTCAGGTTTTCGCGCCACATTTGCATAAACGATTGTTCGCTTTGGCGCGCGTTGATGAGATAGTTTTGGAACAGCTTGGCATCAAATTTGCCGTTGGCATCGTGAAATCTGGTGTCGTCCACGATGATTTGTTTGATTTGCTCATCGCTGACCACAATGCCGAGCTGTTTGGCACCTTCCATCAAATAGGCGCGTTGCAGCAGGGTTTGGAACACGGCTTCGCGGCTGGCTTGCCCGCCTGCGGCTTCGGTGTTTTGCACGGCTTGGTCTAGCGCGTAGCGGGTGATGACTTGGTCGCCAATTTTGACGATGTAGCCATTGTCGCGGGACACGCCTTGCAGCGACACAAAGCCGTAGCCCACAAAAGACACGGCAATCAGCGATAGCAGGATGGTTACGGGGGTGCGGAATTTATTGACTGAATGGAACATGATGTTTGGGGTTGAGTTGAGGTTGAACGGGGTTTTCAGGCTGCCTTTGGGTTGCGATAAACGGCTGGGCGGGCTTGAAAAAGGCGGGATTTTACCGTTTTGCGGCGGGGTTGTGTGGGGGATTTTTGCGGGAGAGGCAGCCTGAAATGGGGTGTGGGCATAAAGCATGGATTACTGCGCTGTTTAATCCATCCATAAGTAAAACAGAAATCCAATGAGCGTGATGAGACAAACCAAAGCGAACGTTTTAAGTTGATTTTTTCTGCCTTCAAATCAACAATAAAGTCCACGATTGAATCAAATAATGCTGAAAAAAAATTCATTTGCTTAATCCTTTGGCAAGGAGATGGCAATGTCATTCTCTGTTTTTCAGGCTGCCTTGGGTGGCTTATTCTGCGCTGCGCGTTTGCGCCGTGCTTCTTTGGGGTCGGCTTGCAAGGGGCGGTAGATTTCTACGCGATCGCCGTCGTGCAGAATATGGTCGTCTTTAACGGCTTTGCCGAAGATGCCCAGCGGGGCAGTGTGTGGCGTGGCTTCGGGGAAGTCGTTACGCACGGGGGCGGCAAGGGCGGCTTGGCGGGCGGTGCTGTTGGCAGGCAGCCTGAAACGGTAGAGCCGTTGTTGTTCGGCTGTGCCGTAGGCGACTTCAATGGTGATGAGGTTAGCGTTTGCCATAGCGTTGGTTCGCTTCTTTCACAAATGCGTCCACCAGTTTGCTGGATACGCTGTTGAACACGGGGGCGATGAGGCGGCTGAGGATGCCTGTGAGTTCGTAGTTGAGGGTGAAGGTGATTTGGCAGATGTCATCGCCTAGGTCGTCAAACTGCCATGTGCCGTGCAGGGATTTGAATGGGCCTTCCAGCAGGGTCATGCGGATTTCGCGGTTGGGGGTGTTGTGGTTGTAGGTGGCGAAAGATTGGGTGATGCCCATGTAGTCCATGTGTAGGCGGGCTTTGAGCTCGGTGTCGCTGCGGTAAAGCACTTCGCTGCGCCCATACCACGGCAGGAATTTGGGGTAGTCTTCAACGTTGTCCACCAGCTGATACATTTGCGCGGCGCTGTGGGGGACGATGACGGTTTTGTGGATTTGGATTTCGGACATGGTAAGGAGGGTTTGTGAGTGGGTTTTCAGGCTGCCTTAAAGGGGGAGGCAGCCTGAAAATAAGGGTTAATGCTTTATGCGCGATGAAACATGGCTAAACGGTGCGTACGCCCTACTGGTGTCGTTGATTAGGCAGCCTGAAAAGCCATTTGGCAAAGCTAAAACGATTGGGGTGCGGCTTGGCAATTTGGGCGATGAGCCGTTGCTGTTGCATTTTAGATTTCAGGCTGCATCAAAGGGTTGAGGCAGCCTGAAACACCATTCAACCCCATTTCAGGCTGCCTATCGCCCATTCTGTTTCTTCCGATTCTGATTTGCTATCCCCATCAGCAGCGCCAAAATAAACATAATCGACAGCGTTGCCGTGCCGCCATAGCTCACCAAGGGCAGCGGCACGCCCACCACAGGCAGGATGCCGCTTACCATGCCCATGTTCACAAAGGCGTAGCAGAAAAAAGTCATCGTTAGCGCGCCCGCCAGCGTGCGGTTGTAAAGCGTTTTCGCCTGCCCCGCAATCACCAAGCCGCGCCCGAGTATCACCAAATACACAATCAACAACAAAATATTGCCGATTAAGCCAAATTCTTCGCCATACACGGCAAAGATAAAGTCGGTGGTGGATTCGGGGATGTAGTCCAGATGCGTTTGCGTACCGTTGAGCCAACCCTTGCCCCACACACCGCCCGAGCCGATGGCAATCATGGATTGCAAAATATGATAGCCCGCGCCCAGCGGGTCTTTGGAGGGGTCAAGCAGGGTAAGCACGCGCTGCTTTTGGTAATCGTGCATACCATAATTCCACATCACAGGCAGCGCGGCGGCAAAGGCGATGATGGAGGCAAGCAAGGCTTTCCACGGCAGCCCCGCAAAGAAAATCACAAACAAGCCCGAAGCCATAATCAGCGTGGCAGTGCCTAAATCGGGCTGCTTCAAAATCAGCGCAACAGGTACGGCGATAATCGCCAGCGCGGCAAGATAGTGAAACCACGAAAGATTGTTTTCATAGCGTTGGAAAAACCACGCCACCGTCATCGGCAGCCCAATTTTCATGATTTCAGAGGGCTGCAAGCGCACAAAGCCGAGGTTGAGCCAGCGCGTCGAGCCGTTTACCGTGATGCCAAAAAAATGCACGCCCAGCAGCAACACCACGCCCAGCACATAAATCGGCAGAGCGAAATTGCTCAAAATATTAGGGCGAATCCGCGCAAAAATCAGCAGCAGCCCCATGCCCAAAATGGTGTGCAGGGTTTTGTTTTCCAGCCGTCCGATGTCTTGCCCATCGGCGGAGTAAAGCAAAAACATACTCATCAAATACACAGCCAGCATGGCGTAAAACAGCCACGGGTCAAGCGGATTCCAAAATAGGCGTTTGGCTTTAATCAACAGATTATCGTTGTGTTCTTGCATGATTACGGTCTCTTGGCGGGTGGCGCAGAAGCAGAAACAGCCGCAGGGGCAGAAGCAACCGCAGACGCAGAAGCAGCCTGAAAACTGGGATTAGCCCGCGCCGCCTTTTCTTGCTCCACGGCTTCAAAGACAGCCTGAACATTATTTTTCTGTTTCTGCATGGGCGCGGAAAGTTGCAGCAAAGGATTGGCGGTGCGACGCGCGCCTGTGATTTCCTTGCTCACTTTGTCTTGTTTTAATTGCAACAGATAATAATCAATCAAATGGCGAGCAAGCGGCGCAGCATTCACGCCCCAGCCTGCGTTTTCCAAAATCACCGCCACGGCAATTTGCGGCTTGTCCACAGGCGCAAAGGCGATAAACCAAGCGTGGTCGCGGTGTTGCACGCGCAGCGCGGCGGCGTTGTAGCTTTTGCCCTGCGCAATTTGCACCACTTGCGCCGTGCCTGTTTTGCCGCCCATGGTGTAGCGCAAGCCTGCGCCAATTTTTGCCGCTGTGCCGCCGCTTTGCAACACCAGTTGCATCCCACGTTTCACATAATTGAAATTGCTTTGTTTATACGGCAACACGCGCTCGGGCTTGGGGTCTATCACGGTAATTTGTTGATTTTCATGGTCAAGCAGCTCTTTTACCAAATGCGGGCGAAAAACCGTGCCATTATTTGCCAGCGTGGCGGTGGCGTGCGCCATTTGCAGCGGCGTGTAGGTGTTGTAGCCCTGCCCGATGCTCACCGGCACCATCTCGGCGGGATTCCAACGTTTCTGCTTTTCCGTGCCTTTTGCCCAGCGTTTTGCCTTCCAAGCGGGGCTGGGCAAAATGCCGCGATATTCGCCCGGTAAATCAATGCCTGTGCGCTCGCCAAAGCCAAACGAAGCCAGATAAGGAAAGGCTTTTTCTATCCCCAATTCATAGCCCAAGCGATAGAAAAAAGTATCAGATGACACTTGAATTGCCCGCAGCAGCGTAACCGAGCCATGCCCGCCCCGCGCCGCATCGCGAAATTGGTGCTTGCTCCCCGGAATGTTCCATGCGCCCGGCGCGGGAACGTATGTGCCCTGCCCAATTTTGCCGCTTTCCAGCAGCGTCATCGCCATAAACGGCTTAAAGGTTGAACCGGGGGGATACACCCCTTGGGTTACGCGGTTGATTAGCGGGCGTTGCCAGTTTTCGTTGAGCGATTTCCAAGTGTCGCTGTCAATGCCGTCAATAAACACATTGGGGTCAAAATTAGGCTTGGAAACAAACGCCAACACGCCGCCTGTTTGCGGGTCTATCGCCACCAGCGCGCCACGGCGGTTGCCCATCAAGCGGTCGGCTTCTTTTTGCAAACGAATGTCCATCGCCAAACGCAGCGTTTGCCCCGTTTGCGAGGGGTCGGAACGAATCACGCGCACAATATTGCCCGCCGCATCTTTTTCCACTTCTTGATAACCCGGTGCGCCGTGTAGCTGCTCTTCGTAATACGCCTCCAAGCCCGATTTGCCGATGTGGGTGGTGCCGCGATAGGCGGTTTCGCGCTTATTGTCCACCAGTTTTTCCATGTCTTTATCGCTGATGCGCCCGATATAGCCCAAAAAATGCGCGGTCAATGCGCCAAAAGGGTATTCGCGGAAGGTGCGCGCGTTGATTTCCACGCCTTTAAAGCTCAAACTTACCCCCGATGAAGCCTCCACGCTTGCCGCGC
>CAJPSG010000044.1 GCA_905373195.1 Kingella oralis | reverse complement strand
TCCTAACCGTCTGCGCAAGTAAACGCCAACGCTAACCGTAAAAAAGCCCCCCGCGCGTGCGCGCGCGAAGGGGGGCTTTCATTTTATGCAAAATTATGTACGCGATGCATAATTTACAAATAGGGGCTGGGTTGCCCGCCGTTAAGCAGCTCTAATAGTTTTGGGTGGGTAAACAGCTTATCCCTGCCTACACTAACCTCTTTCAAGATGCCTGCCTCCGCCAGCTCGCGCAAGTATTTTGATGCGGTTTGCCGTTTGGCGATGCCTGCGGTTTCTAGGTTGGCAATGCGCGTGTAGGGCTGCTCAAACAGTAAATCAATCAATTCGCGGCTGTATAGATGCGGTAGGGTGGTTTTAACGTGTTGGCGCGTGTGTTCTGCTAGGGCGCGGATGGCTTCAATTTTGGCTACTGTCCAGCGGGCGGTGTCTTCAATCCCTTTAAGCATGTAAACAATCCAGCCTTCCCACTCTTGCCGTTCGGTTACGGCTAGCAGTAGGCGATAGTAATCTGCTTTGGTTTGGATGATGTAGCGGCTCAAATAAAGTATGGGCAAATTAAGCAAGCCTTGTTCAATCAGTAGCAAGCTGTTTAATACCCGCCCTGTGCGCCCGTTGCCATCTGAAAAGGGGTGGATGGCTTCAAATTGGTAGTGGGCTACTGCCATGATAATCAGGGGGTCTAGCTCTTGGCTCTCGTGAATAAACCGCTCCAAGTTTGCGAGTTTGTCTCTAATCACGCTTTCCCCTACGGGCGGGGTGTAAATGATGCGTCCGCTGTTGCCTGCCCTTAATGCTGTGCCTGTGGTTTGGCGGATATTCATATCGCGCCCTTTGATTTCGCTACAAATGGCTAGGGCGGTTTGGGTGCAAAGGGGGCGGCTTTGCAAGGATTGCACACCTGAAAACAATGCGCTGCGGTATTGCAAGGCTTCTTTGGTGGCGGGGTCTGCTTCGCTATCCATTTGCAGCGATTGGAATAGCTTGTCGGCGGTGGTTACGATGTTTTCTATTTCGCTACTTGCCTGTGCTTCCATAACGGGCAGCGTGTTAATCAACATGCCTTGATTGGGGATTAGCTCCGCCGCTTGTTTTAGCTCTGCCAAGGCGGCGCGGGCTTGAATGCATTGCTTTAAAATGGCTTTGCTTTCCATGTCGCTTGCAGGCGGTAGCGCGGGCAATTCGTTGTAGGGCGTTTCAGGCTGCCAAGTTGCCATGTTTAAAAATCCTGAAAATTTAAAGATGTTTGAAGTATATGTTTATGGCGTGTACATATCAAGGAAATATGTTTAAAAAATCACGGTTTTTAAATATATCCCCATTACACCAGCTTTGCGGCTGGTGTTTTTTTACTTCCATGCGTGGTAGCTCTATGGGGGGCGTGGTCTCCTTATGGGGTTCAGACAAGCCCAAAATGCTGTGTTTTGCCCTTTTTTGCTGTTTGCTGCCATGAAATAGAGGCATAGTCGTATGCTACGCCTTTGTTTTTAAACAAATTCCCACTGAATAATTATTCTATGGATGTAAAAATTTATGTTTATAAACAATGTGATATGCGCATTTTAAAAAAATCAGTGGGAACGAGTGGGAATTAGTGGGAATTTTTTTCCTTTATTTATCAATAGTCTTTACATAATTCCCACTATTCCCACTAAAAAAAGGGTTTCCTATATAGGGGCGCAAGTAAAGGACAATTAAAGAAACAGCGGTAAGGCTGGTTAGGCTGTGTATTTGGCTTTTAGGTAATCGCAATACCATTGCATAAACCTAACGCGCTCTTGCCAGTAATCGGCGCGGTTGTAGGCTTTGGCTACGGCGTTTTCCTGTTCGTGGGCAAGTTGCCGCTCTATGGCGGCGGGGTTAAAGCCTTGTTCATTTAGCGTGCTGCTCGCTAGGCTTCTAAATCCGTGTGGGGTGGCAATGCCCTTATAGCCCATGTTGTGAATAATCTTGCTTAGCGTGTTTTCGCTGATATAGCTGTCTAGTTTGGTTCTGCTGGGAAACAAAAAAGGGCTGCTGCCTGTGATGGCTTGCAGCTCGTGTAATAGTTCCAGTGTCCAATCTGCCAGCGGTACGGCGTGGGGGCGATTCATTTTCATGCGCTGGGCGGGGATGTGCCAAATGGCAGCCTGAAAATCCATCTCTTGCCATTGTGCCCCGCGTAGCTCGTTGCTGCGTGTAAACGTTAGCATAAGCAACATGATGGCTATTCTGTTGCTGTGGGCAATGTGGGCGGCTTTCAGGCGGCTGTAAAAGGTTTCTAGTTCGGCGGCGGGCAAGGCGGGCATATGCTTCACGGGTGGGCGGTGGATAACGCCTTGCAATACACCAGCGGGGTTACGGTCGGTTATTTCCAGCATGGCGGCATAGCGATAGATCGCGCCTAGCCATTGCCGTATCTTTTCGGCAACGTTGGGGCTGGTTACTCGTTCCAGCGTGGTTTTAACGTCTTGCACGCTGATAGTGCGTATATCCATGCTGCCAAGATGGGGGAATACGTCCGTTTGTAGGTAGGTTAATACCCTATGGGCATGGTTGGGCTTCCAGCGTGGGATGTTTTGGGCGTGCCATTGCAAGGCGATGGCTTGCAAGCTGTTTGCGCTTTGGGCTTTGGCTTGCTGTTTAAGCGCGTTAGGGTCGCTGCCTTGCGCTATATCGCATTTTGCCTTGATGGCGGCTTCTCGCGCTTGTGCAAGGCTAATTTGGGGGTATTTTCCAATAGCTAGGGTTTTCTCTTTGCCAGCGATGCGATATTTCAATCGCCATAACTTGCCGCCTGCTGGTGTGATAAGCAAATACAAGCCTTTTCCATCCGTTAGCTTGTAGTCTTTCTCTTTGGGTTTAGCGTTCTTGATTTGGCGGTCGTTTAAGGGCATTTTGGGGGTATTTTTTTAAGGGTTGGAAAAATGCCCCCAAATATACCCCCTGCGTATGGTTGATTTCAATAAACGCTATGAGATGCTATAAGACAACAAAAGGGGGATTTTGCAAGGGCGGATAAGACAATTATTTGTTTGTTTTCAAATGGTTGTATATGCTATGAGACTGTAAAAGACGTAAAAAAACAGCCGTTTTTTAGGCTGCTTTTTTGAGTGTGGTGCGGATGGAGAGACTCGAACTCTCACACCTTGCGGCGCCAGAACCTAAATCTGGTGCGTCTACCAATTTCGCCACATCCGCGTTTTGTGAAAGCGCGGATTATACGGTTTTGCGGCAAAATTGCAAGCGATTTTTGGCGATGAATGGGCGCAACGTGGCGCAGTTAAAAGCGTTCGTTGGCTTGCAAATATCGCCATTTGCCTTGTGGCAGCGCGCCCAGTTTAACGCGCCCGATGCGGATGCGTTTTAAGCCGACCACGCGCAGCCCCACCAGTTCGCACATGCGGCGGATTTGGCGTTTTTTGCCTTGTTTCAACACGAAGCGCAGCTGGTCTTGGTTTTGCCATGTTACTTGGGCGGGGCGCAAGGGTTCGCCGTCTAGGCTTAATCCGTGGTTGAGCAGCGCCAGCCCATCTGCTTTCAGGCTGCCTTTTACGCGCACGAGGTATTCTTTTTCGCTGTGGCTGTTGTCGCCGATCAGCTGTTTGGCGATGCGTCCGTCTTGGGTGAGCACGAGCAAGCCCACGGAATCGATGTCTAGCCTGCCTGCGGGGGCGAGATTGCGGGTGTGGCTGGGGTGGAAGGCGATACGGCTGGTGTCGCCGCTCCATTGGTTTTCGGCGGTGATGAGTTCAACGGCGGCGCGGTAGTCTTTTTCAGGCTGCCCGCTGACAAAGCCAACGGGTTTGTTGAGCAAGATGGTTACGCGGTTGGCTTGTTGTTCGTGAGCTTGTTTGTTGAGGTCTATGCGGTCGGCGGGGGTTACTTTTTGCCCGAGTACGGCAATCGTGCCGTTTACGCTAACCCAGCCTTTTTCAATGTAGCTATCGGCTTCGCGGCGTGAGCAGATGCCGAGTTCTGCCATGCGTTTGGAGAGGCGGATGGGGTCGCTCATGGGGATTCCTTTTTTGCGGGATAAGGCAGCCTGCGTAGCGAAGCGGAGTTGCGAAGCTAAAATGGGGTTGAATGGTGTTCGCTTGGCGGAATGTGTTTTCAGGCTGCCTTGTTGCGCTATGTGATGCGTTTAACGTTTTCAGGCTGCCTCATCTTCCATAGGCAGCCTGAAAACCGTTTACGCTATTCTTCGCTGATGCTGTTTAACGCTAAACGGCGTTGTTCTTGCGCGGCATCTTGGCGCGCTGAATGGTCGTACACTTTGGCCAGCACAAGGCGGGTTTGCGGGGTGGGGTGCAGCGCAAGGCTGGCTTCTAGGTAGCTTTGGGCTTTGCCCCACAGTTGTTTTTGCGCGGCAAGCTCGCCCAGATACATCAGCAAGCGTGCGTCTTTGGGGTTGTCTTTGAGCCATGCGTCGCCTGTGTCAATGGCTTTTTGCTGGCGGCGGTCGTCTAAATAGCGCACGCTGGCAACAAATGGCGGCAGCAAATTGGCATCGCGGGAGGCGGGATAATGGGTGTTTACCCATGCGATGGCTTGGTCGTATAGCCCTAATTCGTTGTATTTTCTGGCGATGGCAACGTTTAGGGCGTTGTTGCGCAGGGCTTCGGGGATGCGTTTGAGGCAGGCTTTCATGCCTGCGGCATCGGTGGCTAAATCCAACAGTTTACGGTAGGCGACTTCGGCGGTTTGTTGCGCTTCGGTGTCGTTCATCGCACCCGCGCGGTGCAGTTTTTCGGTTTTGTCCAAAATATCCAGCGCGTCGCCCTTGTCTAACGCCATGCGCAGTTGCAAGCGCGCCAATCGGGTTAAGCGCGGGTTGATTTGGGCGGCGGCGGTAAGATGGGTGTTGGCGGTGTCGTAATCTTGTTGATTCAGCGCGCTTTCAGCCAGCAGCAAATGGCGCGATAGCTGGGCTTTGCCGGGCAGTTGGGCGATGTCGTTGAGATATTGGTCGCGCGCTTCGGTGTTGTGGCTTTGGTCGGCGGCGTGGGCGGCAAGCATCAGGGCAAGGATGCGGTTGTCGCCTGCTTGTTTGTTGGCAAGCACTTTGTCGGCGTGTTGCGCGGCTTCTTGGAACTTGCCTTCAAAGTATGCCAAGCCTGCGGCGTTGAGTTCCTGCGCGGCTTTACGGCTGCGGCGCGATGCGCCAAATTGGCTTAACCGATGCGGCGTACCAAAGATACTGACCAGCAATTTAATCAGCAAATACCACACAAACACGCTCAACAGCGCAACGATGATGAAAAAGTTGAGATTCATCCGCAGCGAGTAGCCCTCCACCACAAAATAAACGTTGCCTGTGTAGGTTTTGGCGAGCATGGCTAGCCCGATGGCGCAGAGAAATAGGAAGATTATCCAAATGAGCTGTTTCATGCTTTGGCTCCTTTGGCTTCGTTGGCAGGTTTAGCGGCTGGCTCGGAAGCGGCTGGCTTGGATGCGGGCTGGCTGGCGGCTTTGCTGTCTGCTTTTTCGGATTTGGGTTCGGATGCGGCTGGCGTAGTTGGGGCTGGGGCGGCAGGCGCGGGTTGCGATGCGGCTTTGGGAGCAGATGCGGCTTGGGCAGCAGGCGCGGCGGGCTTGCTTTCAGGCAGCACCACAGGCAGCGCGGTGCGCACATTGTTTTGATAATCGCGCACGGCAGCTAGGCTGGCTTTGAGCGATTCGTCTGAAATCATGCGGATTTCTACCGATTTGAGCTCGCCCACTTCTTTGAGCCATGTTTGGGTGTTGGGCGATTGCACGTCAAAGTAGCGTTTAACGGTTTCTTCGATGGCAGCAAGGTCGTTTTGATAGACTTCACTGTTGTGTTGCAACAGGGCAAGCCGCGCGTCCAACAGGCGCATGCGCAGGTTTTCGCGCAGGTAGAACACTTGTTCCGAGCCGATGAGCATGGCATCGTTGTTATCCAGCTTGCGCACTTCTACCATGCTTTTCACCAGCTCGCTGGTGTTGTCCCATGCGCGCGTCCAAAAGCTGCCCGCTTTGGATGTGGGCGCGGGCTCGGCGTTTTGGGCGTTCATGGTGCTGTCCACCAACAGCGGCAGGCTGTCCACCGCGCTTTCCAAGCGGTCTAGGCGCAGGGCGGTGGCGGAAACGTTGAGATAGGGGCGGTTTTTCAGCGCGGCCAAATCTTGGCTGATGGCTTGTTTGATGGGCAGCAATTCAGGCTGCTCAAAGCGGCTGAGCCGTTGTTCAACGTTTTCCAACACAGCGGTGGCAACAGGCACATTGCCTGATAGCAAGAGCTGTTGCGATGCGGTGTTGAGCGTTACTTCAATCTCGTCCACCAGCCAATTCACGCGGCCTTTAAGCAGCTCGGCATAGGCGCGGTGGATGCCGTCTAGCGTTTGCGCAGTATCGCTTTCGTTTTGTAGGATTTTGTTGAGCTGCGCGTCTAGCTCGGCTTGTTTGGCGAGGGTGGATTGCAGCAGCGCGGCGTTTTCGCTGTTGCCCAGCGCGGCTTTGTTTAAATCTTGCCCGATGCGCATTTCTTGTTGTTTGAGCACGTTTTGCCCTTGCACGAATAAAAAGCCGCTTGCGCCCAGTGCAATCAGCGAGAGCACGAGCGCGCCTGTGGCGATGCCGCGCCCGCTGCTGGCTTTTTGTTGGATAACGATGGGCTGGGGCTGCGCGGGGTCGGGGTGTTTTTCAGGCTGCTGTTGCGCTTGTTTTTCAGGCTGCTTGGGTGTGGCGGGGGTGGGTTTTTCAGGCTGCTTTTGGGGTTCGGTGGCTTTGCTTTCAATGGGCTGTTTATTGTTGGCGGCTTGGTTTTCAGGCTGCTGATTTTGTGCGTTGTCGGTCATTTGGGAATGCTCCGTGATGAAAAATGGTGAAGCGCATCGCTGAGTCGGGCTACGGTGTGAACGTGGGTTGCGCCAAGCGCGGTTAGGGTTTGGGCGATGCGCGGGTGTTGTGTGAAGTATAGCAAGGATTTGAGATTTTGCCTAAATGCTTGTGGGCATTGTGTAAACAGCTCTTGGGCAAGCTGGGCGGTGGTTATCCATGCGGCTTGGGCTTGGGCAGCCTGAAATGTGTGCCAGTTGAGCGGCTGGCTGATGCGTTGGTAGCATTCGGCGTATTGCACGGCAAAACCACGCTGGCGTAGGGCTTGGGCGAGGTGTTCGCGCCCGCCTTGCCCGCGGATGATGACGATGGTGCCGCCTTGGGGCAGCGTGTGCCAGACGGGCAGGGCGAGGGCGGCTTCGCTGTCGTTGCCATGGGTTGGGGCGTGGATATTGATGAAGTCTTGTTGGCGCAGGGCTTGGGCGGTTTGGTTGCCAACGGCGATGTGGGCGATGGAGAGGTAGGCTTCACCGAAATTCGTTGCACTCATTTTGGCTTCGCCGAAATTCGCTTTGCTCATTTTCAGGCTGCCTATATGGGGGGCGGCGATTTCTACGGCGGTGGGGCTAACC
>CAJPSG010000043.1 GCA_905373195.1 Kingella oralis | reverse complement strand
AGGGAGTGGTTGGAATTGGGGGGTATTATATACTTTTTATTTAGGTTTGCTATATCCAGCAAAAAAACCGTTTGGCAGAATACCAAGCGGTTTTGCTTTTTCAGGCTGCTTCTATGGTTTGGGCGGACGGCGTGCGCAGCGAAGCTGAACACCCTACGGCTGCTGGTGGATGGGTGGGCAGCCTGAAATGAAGTTCGGTGTAGCGAAAACAGATGTGTTGCGTTGGGCGCGGGGGGCGAAAGGGAGCAGCCTGAAATGTTTGCCACGCGCTTTTTACGGCTTGCTTGCAAGCCGTGCGCTGGTGGAAGTTGGGTTTGGTTGTGCTGGGGTTTGGGACGGCGAGCCGTTGTCGTTCCATTTTTGGTTTTCAGGCTGCCTAAACGCTGTAATCGTAGTCAATCACCAGCGGGGCGTGGTCGGAAAATTTGGTTTCTTTGTACACATGGGCGGCTTGGGCGGTGGCAGCGAGGGCAGGGGTGGTCATTTGGTAGTCTATGCGCCAGCCTACGTCGTTGGCGTAGGCTTGCCCGCGGTTGCTCCACCATGTGTAGCCTGCGATGTTGGGGTAGAGGGTGCGCCATGTGTCCACCCAGCCTAATTCGGCGATGACGCGCCCTATCCATGCGCGTTCTTCGGGCAAAAAGCCTGAGTTTTTTTGGTTGCCTTTCCAGTTTTTGAGGTCTATGTTTTGGTGGGCGATGTTCCAGTCGCCGCACACGATGATGTCGCGCCCTGTGGCGATTAAATCGGCAAGTATGGGGTAAAACGCGTCTAAAAATTGGTATTTATAGGCTTGGCGTTCTTCTGCGCTGGTGCCGCTGGGCAGGTAGAGGGAGATGACGCTGAGGTTGCCAAAATCGGCGCGGACGTATCGCCCTTCGCTGTCAAATTCGGGCCGCCCCAAGCCGATTTGCACGGCATCGGGCTGGCGTTTGCTGTATAGGGCGACGCCGCTGTATCCGCGTTTTTGGGCGCAATGCCATACGCCGTGCATGCCGTGTGGGGCTTTCATGTCGGGCGATAGGTCGGGTTCTTGGGCTTTGAGTTCTTGCAGGCAGATGATGTCGGCTTGCGATTGGGCGATGTAGTCTAAAAAGCCTTTTTTGTAGGCGGAGCGGATGCCGTTGACGTTGGCGGTGATGATGCGCATGGGAGTTCCTTTGTGTTTGGTGAGGATTGAGGCAGCCTGAAAGTGGGCAACGCTATTCGCGATACGGATTGTGTTGCGTTTCCAGCAGCAGCCGATATTGCAGGCGGATAAATTCGTCTAACACGGCTTGTTGGATGTCTAGCCGCTGGGTGATGGGCGCGGCGAAGCGGATAACGAGTTTGTAGGTTTTGTCGTCGTGTGGCACGCGGTTGATGCGGGTGCGGGCGGCGGGGGTGAAGAAGAGTTGTTGTACTTGCACGGCTTCAAAATATTGGATGATTTCGGGCGTGTAGGGGGCGCACCATTGGTCTAACACGGCTTGCAGCTTGGGCACGATGGCATCGGAATCCAGATGAATGGGCACGGGGATTTCAAAGGTGTGCACAACGTATTGCCCTAAAATGTGGTCGCGGCGCACGGTTTGGCTCAGCAGCAGGCTGTTGGGAAACGAAACGGTGCGCCCTGATAGATGCCCAATCAGCGGGTTATCCACAATTTGCATCATCAGGGTGTTGAATAGGTTGATGTCCACCACGCGCCCGCGCATGTGGGCGATTTCAATGTAGTCGCCCACGGAATATTGCCGCGTTACAAAGCGCAATAGGCTGCCTGAAAGGCACATAATCAGCTCTTTGGTGGCAACCACGGTGGCGGCGGCCAGCGCAACCATAGACAGCGCAAAGGTTTGGATTTGGCTGCCCCACACCATCAGCAGCCCGAACAAAATGGCAATCAGCGATACATTGCGGCTGACTACAAGGGCGCGGCGTTTGTGTTCCAAATCCCAATCGGGGTGGCTTTTGAAATGGGCGTAGAGCCAGATTTCTTTGACCAGCCACACAAAAGGCAGCAGCAAAATGGTGAGTATCCATTGCTCGGATAGCGGGATTTTGGCGAGCCATTGGTGGAGGGTGTTGAGCATGGTGTGTCCTTGTGTTTTTGTTTTTCAGGCTGCCTTTGGCACGTTTAAAGGCAGCCTGAAACGCTTGTTGCCGCGTGGTGTGTTTCGCATCGTTTTCAGGCTGCCTCTACGGGCTTACCCGCATCACGCAAAGGCAGTCTGAAACGCCTGTTGCTGCGCGGAGGTAAGTTGGGCGATGCCTTGCTGCGCCAGTGCAATCAGCGCGTTCAATTCGGCAACGCTGAACGCCGCGCCTTCTGCCGTGCCTTGAATTTCAATAATATTCTCAGCGTTCAGCATCACAATGTTCACATCGCTGTCGCAGCCTGAATCTTCGGGGTAATCCAAATCCAGCAGCGGCGTGCCGTTTACCATGCCTGCGGAAATGGCGGCAACGCTGCCGATGAGCGGGCTGGCGGGCAATGTGCCGTTATCCAGCAATTTTTGGATGGCGATTTTCAGCGCAACAAACGCACCTGTGATGCTGGCGGTGCGCGTGCCGCCGTCGGCTTGGATGACATCGCAGTCAATTAAAATTTGGCGTTCGCCCAGCAAAGTTAAATCCACGCAGGCGCGCAGGCTGCGCCCGATGAGCCGCTGGATTTCTTGCGTGCGCCCCGATTGCTTGCCCGCAGCGGCTTCGCGTTTCATGCGCGATTGGGTGGAGGCGGGCAGCATGCCGTATTCCGCCGTTACCCAGCCTTGATTTTTGCCGCGCAAAAACGGTGGCACGTTTTCGTCCACCGTGGCAGTGCAGATGACTTTGGTGTTGCCGCACACCATCAACACCGAGCCATCGGCATGGGGCAAAAAATTGGGTGTGATGGCGATGGGACGCAGTTGGTGGGCGGCGCGGGCGGTGCGTTGGTAGCTCATGGCTCTCTTTCGGATGGGTTGAAATGGGCGAAATTATAGCGGGTTTGCTGGGCGGGCTAAACAGGCGAAACAGAGGCAGCCTGAAAATCATTTTAACGGCATTTCGCTTTGTTTCAGGCTGCCTATCCGCTTTGTGTTACCATAGCCCCGTTTTTCAACGTTACACAAAGGAAAAAACATGACCGTACGCAGCATGACAGGCTTTGCCAACGCCCAAGGCGAAATTGCAGGCAAACGCATAGAACTGGAACTTCGCGCCGTAAATCACCGCTTTTTAGACGTGCAATTTAAAATCCCCGACGATTTGCGCGTGTTGGAAGGCGCGATGCGCGAGCTGATTAGCAGCAAAGTTTCGCGCGGCAAAATTGAATGCCGCATCCAACTTAGCAACACCGCCCACGGCGCAGACAGCTTGCACATCAACCAAGATCTTGTAAACGAATTAGCCGAGCTTAACAGCAAATGGCGCAAAAAACACAGCGGCTTGGGCAAGCTCACCATCGCCGATATTTTAAAATTTCCCAATGTCATCATCAGCGCAGACGTGGACAGCGATGCCTTGCAAGAGACGGTGTTGCGGCTGCTTTCGCAAGCGGTGGACGAATTTGTTGCCAGCCGCGAGCGCGAAGGCGAAAAACTGCAAGCGCATATTTTGGAACGGCTGGATTTGATGCAAGCCATCATCGGCGCGTTGGAAGAATTGTTCCCGCAGCTTTTGCAAGAACACTTGGCACGCAGCCGCCGCCGCTTGCAAGAAGCGGTGGCGAGCATTGACGAAGACCGCCTGAAACAAGAATTTGCGCTGTATATGCAAAAAGCCGATGTGGATGAAGAGTTTAACCGCCTGCACACGCACATCACCGAAGTGCGCCGCATCGTTACCCAACACAACGGCACGATTGGCAAACGGCTGGATTTTCTGATGCAAGAGCTGAACCGCGAAGCCAACACGCTGGGCAGCAAAGCGATTGCTAATGAATGCACGCAAGTTTCGGTGGAATTGAAAGTGTTGATTGAGCAGATGCGCGAGCAAGTGCAGAATATTGAATGACGGCGCGGTAAGCAGTGCGAAATAATAAGGCAGCCTGAAAATGCGGTTGGGGCGTTTTCAGGCTGCCTTTTTTCAGGCTGCCGCAAATGGAGCGGAGATGGCTTGTCGCCATGATGTTGCTCAGGCAAACAAGCTTTGGGCGGGCACAATGCTTGTTCGATTGTTTATGCGTTTCAGGCTGCCTTATTGTTCAAAGGCAGCCTGAAAAACACGCCCCGCTAAAACTCATCATCCCCCAAATCAGGGCAAATCCCATACAGCAAACACAACGGCGTAAACACAATATATTCCGTTGCCCGCGTAATCTTGCGCGCCGTCTCGCCCGAGCCAAACGACGCGCCCGAGCCTGTGCTGGCGCAGCTTGCCAACGCCAAACACAGCAAAGCAGCTAATCCCATTTTTCGCATCACGGTCTCCCAATAGCTTTTCAGGCTGCCTCAACGCATCAAGGCAGCCTGAAAACAGTTTTACGATTTATTTTGCTGCGCCGCCTTCGCCTGCTTATCGCGTTCAAACTTCGCCGCCCAATAAGTCGCCAGCAACGCCCCCGAAATATTGTGCCACACGCTAAAAATCGCGCTGGGCACGGCCACCACAGGCAGCGCAGCAAAATGCAGCTTCGCCAACGTTACGCCCAAGCCCGAGTTTTGCATGCCCACTTCCACCGCCAGCGTTTTTTGCGCGTCATACGGCAAGCCCATCACGCGCGCCGCCAAAAAGCCGAGCAAATAACCCAAGCCATTGTGTAAAATCACCACCGCAAAAATCAGCGCGCCGCTTTCCTCAATCCGCACTTTGCTCGCGCCCACCACCGCCGCAATAATCAACACAATCGATACCACTGATACCAAAGGCAAAACTTCCACCGCCGCATCCGTTTGCTTGCGGAAAAACTTGTGCACCAACACGCCCAACACAATCGGCAAAATCACAATCTGCGCGATGGAAATAAACATAGAACCCGCGTTGATTTGCAGCCATTGATTAGCAAACACATAAAACACCGCAGGCGTAAGCACGGGCGCGAGCAGCGTGGACACCGAAGTAACCGCCACGCTCAGCGGCACATTGCCCTTTGCCAAATAAGTAATTACATTAGAAGCCGTGCCCCCAGGGCAAGACCCCACCAAAATCACGCCCACCGCAATATCCGCAGGCAAGTTAAACGCCTTCGCCAGCACAAAAGCAATGCTCGGCATAATCGCAAACTGCGCCACCACGCCCACAATCACCGCCTTGGGCTGCTGCCCGATAATCTTAAAATCGTTGGGCGACAAGGTTAGCCCCATGCCAAACATAATAATGCCCAGCAGATAGGGAATCAGCGGCAACACCCATTTAAACGCTTCGGGCGAAATAAACCCGATATAAGCAAACAACGCCGCCCACAAGGCAAACGTTTTCCCTACAAATTGGCTGAGTTTTCGGATGGCTTCCATGTTGTATCACTTGTGTTAAGAAATTTAAAGGAGCGCAAGGATACTACAAAATGGGCGCATAACAAAGGATTTCAGGCTGCCTTTTCGCGCAAATGCTTGCCGGCGCGCGTGCCGTTTTGGCTGCGCAGAAACGCCGTTTCAGGCTGCCTGAGCAAAATCCATCAAGCACCACTGCAAATTCATGTAAAATACGCCCCGTTTTTCACAACCCAAAATCAAATAATGGACGACCTCCCCAGTAGCACGTTCACATTAAACCCTTCAACCCCCATCAACTAAACCTGCCTAAATGTCGCCCGTCGCCATCAGGCAGGCGGAGCATTTATGGAAAATCCCATCCACAACCACAGCGATTCCGAGCAACTTTCTGCCGATATTGAGCATATCCACAAACTCGCCGCGCATTTGCTGGAACACTATTCCGAAATCAGCGAACAATTTACCCTAGCCGAGCCACACGCCAATGCCAAACTGCAAATGCTGATTGGCATCTTGCACGAATTGCACCCCGCCGACGTGGCGGCTGTGTTGGAAAGCCTGCCGCCCAAAGAGCGCGTGCTGGTGTGGAAACTCGCCTCGCCCGAAGAAGACGGCGATGTGTTGCTGGAAGTATCCGACAGCGTGCGCGAAAGCCTGATTGAAGCGATGGACAAATCCGAGCTGGTTGCCGCGGTGGAAGACATGGAAGCCGACGATTTGGCAGACTTGGCGGACGACTTGCCCACTCATGTGGTGGATGAAGTATTGCAAACGCGCGATGAAGAAGAGCGCGCCCAAGTTCAGGCTGCTATGTCGTATGCCGACAACCAAGTGGGCGCGGTGATGAACTTTGAAATCGTGAGCATCCGCGGCGATGTAACCTGCGAAGTGGTGCTGCGCTATTTGCGCCGTTTTGACAGCCTGCCCGACCACACCGACAAAATCTTTGTGGTGGACGACAACGACATCTTGCAAGGCGTGTTGCCCATTCGCAAATTGCTGGTGGCCGACCCCGAAGAAGTGGTGGAAAACATCATGGCAAAAGACGTGGTGAAATTTCGCCCCGAAGACGACGTGGAAGAAGCCGCCGCCGCGTTTGAACGCTACGACTTGGTAACCGCGCCCGTGGTGGATGAAAACAAAAAGCTCATCGCGCGGCTCACCGTGGACGAGATGGTGGATGTTATCCGCGAAGAAGGCGAAGCGGATATGCTGAACATGGCGGGTTTGGACGAAGATGAAGATTTGTTCGCACCTGTGTGGGATTCGGTGAAAAACCGCTGGGTGTGGCTGGCGGTGAATTTGGTAACGGCGTTTGTTTCCAGCCGCGTGATTGGCGTGTTTGAAGGCGCGATTGCGCAAATTGTGGCGCTGGCAACGCTGATGCCGATTGTGGCGGGCATCGGCGGCAATTCAGGCAACCAAACGATTACCATGATTGTGCGCTCGCTCGCCAACTCGCAAATTTCCAATGCGCAGGCTTTCAGGCTGCTGAAAAAAGAGCTGGGCGTGGCTTTGGTGAACGGCTTGATTTGGGGCAGCGTGATGGGGCTGGTGTCGTTTGCGCTGTATCACAATGTGGGCATTGGCTTGGTGATGGTGGCGGCGATGACGTTAAACTTGCTGCTGGCGGCGTTTTTGGGCGTGATGATTCCCGTGTGCATGGAAAAATGGGGCAAAGACCCCGCGCGCGGCAGCTCGGTGTTGATTACGGCGTTTACCGATTCGGGCGGGTTTTTGATTTTCTTGGGGCTGGCGACGATATTTTTGCTTAAACATTGAGCTCAAATGGCGTTTCAGGCTGCCTATTGCATCAACCCATAGGCAGCCTGAAACACACTTTGCACGAAAACAGCCCGCTTAAACGCCCACTTTGCCCCATGCAAATTTGACGCAAGAACACGGCTTGCCAGCAAGCCGTAGGGGCGCGGGATGCGTTTCAGGCTGCCTCAGCATTGCGCCCGCGTTTAGGCAGCCTGAAACTGTTTATCAGTAGGTCGGGCATTTATGCCCGAC
>CAJPSG010000042.1 GCA_905373195.1 Kingella oralis | reverse complement strand
GCTGGGCGTGTTGCTGCAAGGCGTTCAGGCTGCCTGAATCTTGTTCGCACAACTCTTGCACCGCGCTGCCAAAGCCATACCACGCAGGCAGCATCAGGCGGTTTTGCGTCCATGAAAACACCCACGGAATCGCGCGCAAATCTTGTATCCGCGCCAAAGTTTTGCGGCTGGCGGGGCGGCTGCCTAAATTCAGGCTGGCGATTTGCTCAATCGGGCTGGTTTGCAAGAAATAATCAATAAACCCTTGCCGCGTAATCAGCGCGCGGTAGTGGGCGAACGAGCTTTCGGAGAGCGCGTTCATCAGCTTGACATCAGGGTCGGGCGCGGCGGGCAGCAGCGTGGCTTCCAGCGTGGCGGCGACCAATGCTTCCAGATTGCGGCTGGCGTTGCTGGCATCGCCGTATTTGGCGGTGAGCACTTCGCCTTGCTCGGTGATGCGGATTTGCCCGCCCACGCTGCCCGCAGGTTGCGCCAAAATGGCTTGGTAAGACGGCCCGCCGCCGCGCCCCACGCTGCCGCCGCGCCCGTGGAACAGGCGAATGCGGATGTTGTGCTGCTGAAACAGGCGCACCAAGCCAATCTCGGCTTGGTATAAGCCCCATGTGCTGCTGATGTAGCCGCCGTCTTTATTGCTATCCGAATAGCCGAGCATGATTTCTTGAATGTTGTCGCGGCTGGCAATCAAGGCGCGATACCAATCGTTGCTAAACAGCGTTTGCATCACGGGCACGGCGTTGGCAAGCGCTTCAATCGTTTCAAACAGGGGAACGATATTGATACGGCTTTCAGGCTGCCCATCGCGCAGCGCGAGCAAGCCCGTTTCTTTTAAGATTAACGCCAGCGCAAGCAAATCGCTGGGCTGTTCGCAGTTGGAAATAATGCTTTGCGTGATGGCATCTTCGCCAAACGCTTCCTTGATTTTTCGCGCCTCGTGGAAAATCGCCAGCTCGCGCTGCGTCTCTTCGCTGTATGCGATAAACGGCGTGTAAAGCGGGCGTTGGTGTTGCAATTCGCGCAGCAACACCGCTTGTTTTTCGTTTTCAGGCAGTCGCAGATAATCTTCCAAATCGGCAGCCTGAAACAGCTCGGCGACCACATGAGCGTGTTTTTCCGCGTGCTGACGCAAGTCCAACGGCATCAAATGAAAGCCGCACACCGAAACGGTGCGGATGATGTCGGCAATACGCCCGTTTGCCAACGCTTCGCTGCGGTTGTCGCGCAAAGAATCCTGCAAGGTGCGCAAATCGCGCAAAAATTCCGCCGCATCAGCATACGGCTCGCCCACGCCAAAACGGCAGCCCAACGGCGCGCCCAATTCATGCGCCTTGCCCACCATCCGCGCCATCACATAAGCCACCGCGCGGCGATACGGCTCTTCCTGCCGCGCCACTTCCGTATCGGGTGATTTGGCCGACAACACTAACACCCCATCGCTCACATTCACACGGCGAATAGACAACGGCAGTTCCTGATACAGCGCGTCCAGCTCGCGGCGATAATAATGAAACGCCGCATTCGCATGATGGCGAAACGCATCGCGCAAAGTCTGCGCTGAAACGAACGGATTGCCGTCCCTGTCGCCGCCAATCCAGCCGCCGATTTTCAACACGTCGGGAATGCGGATTTGCGGATAGGCAGCCTGAAAATGCTTTTCCATATCGCGATAAACACGCGGCAGCGCTTGGAAAAAGCTGCGCGGAAAAATGTTCACCCCGTTTTGGATTTCGCTTTGCACGCTCAATTTAAAATGCCGCGTTTCGCTGGTTTGCCACAAAGTGAGCAGCACAATATTCATCTCGCGCTGCAATTCGCTCATCTCATCCGCGCTGCGACACAGCTCACGGCGCGGCAGCAGCTCGCGGATTTTGCGATGCGACACCAGCACCGCTTGGCGTTGCACCTCGGTGGGATGCGCGGTTAAAACAGGGCTCACCAGCGTGTGGTTCAACACATCCTGCACCACCTCTTGCGCGATTTGCTCCGCTTGCAACTTGCGCACCGTTTCCGCAATGCTGCCCTCCTGCGCCGCGCTGCCCTTTTGCTCATGCACCAAGCGGCGGCGTTCATGATGCACATCCTCGGCAATGTTTAAAATCTGCGCAAAAATGCCCACCGCCGTAATCAAATTTTCCGTTTGCTCGTCCGACAAGCTCGGCAACAGCTCGGTGATAATCTTGCTGCTGTCTTGCGCCTTCGCCAAAATTTTCAGCGCATTGACCACAATTTCATCGGCATGGTTTTCCAACACAGCATACAGCGACGCGGTCATAAATTCCGCATCGGCAAGCAATTCAGCATCTTTGGGATTGTTTAACAGAGAAAGTTGCATGATAGGCTTTCGGTTGAGTGCAAAAGATGGGCGATTGTAGCGCGGAATGGTGGGGGTGTTAAGGTTGGTTAAGGAAAAACCCAGCCATAGGCAGCCTGCGTAGCGCAGCGGAGTTGCGAAGCTAAAAGCCATTTCGCGCCCCAAACCGCCCAGCAAAAATATTTCGCCCAATATTCATGGCGTTATTTGGCTCGCCACAAATATCGCTTGCGCCCAAGGGCGGATTTTGGTTTAATGCGCACTTTCGCTGAACGGCGAAAGCAATGGGTGATTAGCTCAGTTGGTAGAGCGTCTGCCTTACAAGCAGAATGTCGGCGGTTCGACTCCGTCATCACCCACCATTTTTTTATCGGTTGCTTTTGTAATTATTAGCAATTGATTGCGCGGTGGTAGCTCAGTTGGTTAGAGTACCGGCCTGTCACGCCGGTGGTCGCGGGTTCGAGCCCCGTCCACCGCGCCAAAATTTGAACCGTGCCCTGATGGGCGCGGTTTTTTTGTGGGCGGTTGGCTTGCCCTGTTCTGCTCGTAATTAAAGAGGCAGCCTGAAACGTGAAATAGCGTTTTCAGGCTACCTTTTATGTTGATGTGTGTGTTTCGGTTTTTGTTGTGTTAGGCAAGTGATGCGTTTAAGAAGGCTTCAAGCTGTGGCTTGGCCAATGCACCCACTTTGTTGGCAACGTTTTTGCCGTCTTTAAAGATAATCATGGTGGGGATGCCGCGAATGCCAAATTGGGCGGGCACGTTTTGGTTTTCATCCACATTCATTTTGGCGATTTTCACTTTGCCGTCATACTCTTCGGCAAGCTGGTCAAGAATGGGGGCTATCATTTTGCAAGGCCCGCACCAAGGTGCCCAAAAATCCAGCAATACGGGGAGGGATGATTGCAGCACTTCGGCTTCAAAGGTGGCATCGGTTACATAAACAATTTTGTCGCTCATTTTGTTTTCCTTATTCGGGGTGGTTAAGGCTGCAAAGATAAGGCTTTGTGGATGGGATTTCAAGGGGGATTGCTTTTGGTTATTTGCGAAATAGTGTTTGGGCGCGCTATATAGGTATATAGGAATGTGATTTCAGGCTGCCTTGGCTGGGCTTGGGCTTTTCAAACTGCGGATAAGTGTTAAAATGCGTTATCGTTTGTTTACAAATCGGAGTGGATTATCATGTTGTTCGCGATTCAATTTGCGATTGTGTTGCTGTGTATTTTGGTGGGCGCGCAAGTGGGCGGCATTGGCTTGGGCGTGTTTGGCGGCTTGGGCTTGGCGGTGCTCACCTTTGGTTTTGGTTTGCAGCCCACCAGCCCGCCGATTGATGTGATGCTGATGATTATGGCGGTGGTGTCTGCGGCGGCGGCGATGCAGGCATCAGGCGGTTTGGATTATATGATTAAAGTGGCAACGCGCATTTTGCGCCGCAATCCCAAGCACATCACGTTTATTGCGCCGATGGTTACTTATTTGTTTACCGTGATGGCGGGCACGGGGCACGTGGCGTATTCGGTGCTGCCTGTGATTGCGGAAGTGAGCCGCCGCAATGGCATCCGCCCCGAGCGTCCGCTGTCTATGGCGGTGATTGCGTCGCAATTTGCGATTATTGCCAGCCCGATTGCGGCGGCGGTGGTGGCAACGGTGGCGTATTTGGAGCCGCAGGGGATTCATTTGGGCGATGTGTTGATGGTTACCATTCCTTCTACTGTGTTGGGGATTGGTTTGGCGTGCGTGATTGTGAACAAGCTGGGCAAGGAGTTGAAAGACGACCCTGAATACCAACGTCGTTTGCAAGACCCTGAATACGCGGCGGAATTTGCGGCAGCGGAAACGGATACGGACGACAAGATTGTGGTGGGCAAAAATGCGAAATTGTCGCTGGGCATTTTCTTGGCGGCTTCGCTGCTGGTGGTGGTGATGGGGATGATGCCGTCGCTGCGCCCCGCTTTTGCGGATGCTACGGGCGCAATGAAGCCTTTGGGCATGGCGCATACGATTGAAATTGTGATGCTCTCGGCGGGTGCGTTGATTTTGTGGTTTTGCAAACCTGATAACCATGCGGTTACCAAAGGCTCGGTGTTCCATGCGGGGATGCGCGCGGTGATTGCGATTTTGGGCATTGCTTGGCTGGGCGACACGCTGATGCACGCGCACATGGCGATGCTGAAAGACACGGTTTCTGGCTTGGTGAACACTGCGCCGTGGACGTTTGCTTTGGCGTTGTTTGTGTTTTCAGTGTTGGTAAACAGCCAAGGGGCAACGGTGGCGACGCTGTTTCCCATCGCGATTAAGCTGGGCGTGCCTGCGCCGATTATTATTGGCACGTTTGTGGCAGTGAACGGTTATTTCTTTGTGCCCAACTATGGCCCGATTATTGCGGCGATTGACTTTGATACCACGGGCACAACCAAAATTGGTAAGTTTATTTTCAATCACAGCTTTATGATTCCAGGCTTGCTGAGCTTGGCGTTTAGCTTGGTGTTTGAGCTGGCGTTGGCGAAGATGCTGTTATGATGGATTGACTGGATGGTTTTCAGGCTGCCTGTTGCGTGATAGGCAGCCTGAAAGTTTATTTTGGATGAACTGTTACTGCTCCATTTTGCTTTTCAGGCTGCCTCTATGCGGTGAGGCAGCCTGAAAATATTTTGTGGATGATTGTTGGATTGGCTTGGGCGGCGTAAGGCAGCCTGAAAGTAAGTGAAGCGTGTTTCAACGATACCAAACCCGTTTTCAGGCTGCCTTGAAGCATTGAAGCATTGTTTTTGGCGATGAGCCGTTGTCGTTTTATAGTCGCTCCACACAGCCTTATACAGCGTTGGCTCGTCTTGCTGTACTACTTGTACTATCTGCGACTCGCCGCCTTGTATAAGACTGTGTGGAACGACTATATATTGGCTTTTCAGGCTGCCTACTACTTGCGATAGGCAGCCTGAAAACCTATTTAGGATGGCTGTTGGCATAACCCATATCGGCAGCCTGAAAATAAATTCCTCCGTTTTCAGGCTGCCTTACTCGTCTTTCACATCAAACACTTGGCGCAAATAGGCAAGAAATGTGTTGTTTTGCGTGAGCGTTTTACCAGGGCTATCGGACAGCTTGGCAACCGATTGCCCGTTGCATTCCACCAGCTTCAACACGATGTTCAGCGGCTCGTGTCCCATGTCGTTGGTCAGGTTGGTGCCGATGCCGAAGCTGGTTTTAAAGCGCCCTTTAAAGTATTGGTGCAAGTCCCATGCGCGTTCCAAATCCAGCCCGTCGCTGAACGTGAGCATTTTGGTGCGGCTATCGATTTTGAGCTTTTGGTAGTGCGCGTAGGCTTTGTCGCCCCACACATAGGGGTCGCCGCTGTCGTGGCGCAAGCCGTCAAACAGCTTGGCGAAATAGAGGTCAAAATCGCGCAAAAAGGCATCCATGCCCACCACATCGGTGAGCGCGATGCCGAGGTCGCCGCGATATTCGTGCACCCACGCATCCAGCGCGGCTTTTTGAAAATCGCGCAAGCGCACGTCAAGCGATTGAAACGCTTGCAAAAATTCATGCGCCATCGTGCCAATGGGCGTGATGCCGAGTTCGCGGGCAAGGTAAACGTTGCTGGTGCCGCGCACAATATCGGGGGCAGCCTGAACGAAGGTTTGGATGACATGGCGCTGCCAGGCAAGGTTGTAGCGGCGGCGTGTGCCGAAATCAGACACCAGAAACGGCGGCGCGTCGGGCTCTTGCAGGGCGTCGTATTTTTTGAGCAATTGGACTTTCTCTTGCAAACGGCGCTCGCCTTCTTCCAACACGGCAGGCGTTTCAAGGCGGCGGAAATACAGCTCGTTCACAATCGCGAGAGTGTAAATCTCAAAAAACATGGCTTGGATAATCGGGCCTTCAATGCGGATGTTAAGCCGCCCTTGCTCGTCGCCCCAGATTTTCACGAAGCGGCGTTTGAGCTGGAAGAGTTCTAGATAATCCAGAAAATCGGATTTGATAAACCGTAAGCCGCGCAAATAGCCCAGCTCGTCTTGGCTTAGGCGCAGTTCGCACAGGGCGTTGAGCTCTTGTTCCAGCTCGGGGATGATGCTGGCAAGCGGGTAAACGGTTTCTTTGTTGCGGCAGCGAAATTCGTACACGCCATGCGCTTGGGGGAAGCGGTGCAACACCACTTGCAGCATGGTGAATTTGTATAAATCGGTGTCTAGCAGGGATTGAATAATGGGCATGATAACGCCTCTTATTTGGGGAGAAAGCGGGGATTGTAATAGATATGGTGGCGATGGTGGGGATTTTAGGGCTTTTCAGGCTGCCTCTGCGCTGGCAATAGGCAGCCTGAAAAGCCCAGTGAGCCGCCCTGCCCTTTCCCCCATCTGGCAAACAATGATAAAGTTACGCCCTTTCAAATGAAACCGCAGCACGTTTGTCCGCTGCCCGTTATCCCAAGCCAACAAGAGAACAATATGCAACGCACCACTCAAACCCTTATCGCCCTTGCCCTAGCCTTTGCTTTTGCGGGCAACCTCAACGCCGCGCCCACCAACAGCAGCCGCATCTATCGCCCCTCCCCCAAATACAAATACAACAAAGCAGAACGCGCCCAAGAAGACCAACGCCTGATGCAAATCAGCAAGCGCAGCCAAGACCTGTTTGCCCTATCCTCCGCCGAAATGGCGCTCACCAAAGGCGACGTAAAATCCGCCCTCGGTTTATACATCTACACGCTCAACCAAACCAAAAGCTCCGATGTTGCCGAACGCGCCATGGACATCGCCATAGAAACGCATAACTACCCCATCGCCGAAGCCATCTACCAAGAATGGCGCAAAATTGAACCCAACCCCAGCGCAGCGCAAAAACGCCTTGCATGGGTGCGCGCCCTTGCGCTGGGCGACACCGCCACCATCGTTGGCACGCTTAAAGAAACCCTAGCCAGCGCCGACGAAGCCCAACGCAGCCGCGCCTTCCTGCTGCTCGCCCAAGCCGCGCTCTCCAAAAACGACTTGCTGATGCAAGGCAAAACCGTTGTGCATGAAGCTGCCTTGCAATACCCCGACTTGCCCGAAGCCGCCGTTGCCGATATTTTCTTTAACAGCGGCGACGAAGCCATTGTGATTGCTGCG
>CAJPSG010000041.1 GCA_905373195.1 Kingella oralis | reverse complement strand
AAAACGCTTACATTACGCCCCAAACATCAGGTAAAATCCGCCAGTTGTTTTCCCTCCATCAACTTTCACAGGAATGCTTAACCAATGACCACAAAAACATGGCTGTCTGCCGCTTTCTCATGCCTAACCCTATCGCTTGCCGCTTGCGGTGGGCAAAGCAACACTCCTGCTAACAACAGCGCATCCAACACAGGCAATGCCACACCCGCCGCCGCATCAGGCGCATCAGGCACAGCCGATGGCAACGGCAGAGTGCTGCGCGTGGCGGGCAATGCCACATTCGCCCCGTTTGAATCGCTGGACGAAAACAAAAAAGTAACAGGCTTTGATATTGACCTGATTAACGCCATGGGCGAAGCGGGCAATTTTAAAGTGGAATATAAAGACCAGCCGTGGGAAAGCCTATTCCCCGCATTAAGCAACGGCGACGCCGATGTGTTGGTGTCAGGCATCACCATCACCGACGAACGCAAAGCCAGCATGGCGTTCACCGAGCCTTATTACCAAATCACCCAAGTGGTTTTGGTGCCACCCAGCAAAAATGTGGCCAAGGTGGAAGATTTGAAAAAACTGCACAAAATCGGCGTGGTAACAGGCTACACAGGCGATTACGCCGCGCAAAAAATCTTCGGGCCGACCAGCGAGCAAGTGGTCCGCTTTGACAACGTGGGTCTACTCACCAAAGAAGTGGAAAACGGCGGCGTGGACGCAGGCATTTTGGACAACGCCGTTGTCGCCCACTACATTAAAAACAACAGCAGCAAAGGCTTCAAAATGGTCGCCCTGCCCGACTTCCCCGCCGAACACTACGGCATGGCGGTTCGCAAAGACGATGCCCAAACCCTCGCCCTGCTGAACGACTCGCTCGCCAAAGTGCGCGCCAGCGGCAAATACGCCGAAATCGAAGCCAAATACTTTGCCAACGGCAAATAAATCCCTTCTGCTTAACCCATGTTTTATCGCAATCCAGCTTGCATTTCGTTGCGAACAAAACATGCGTGTTTAAACCCAAGCCTTTTGATGATTTGGACAACCAGCGTCAAAAGGTTTCTGCGTTTCCCCAAGCAGGAAATTTTCAGGCTGCCGATTGAAGCCCCTAGGCATAACGCAGCCGCGCAGCCCAAGGCAGCCTGAAAAACACGCCATGCTTGTTTACACCAAAGCAACAAGCCGCAGCAACATCCCCATAACCGCAGCCTGAAATCCCAATCCTTTTTCAGGCTGCCCTTGCAATTCCAAACCCCAACCACCATATCCGAGAAACTTTGCGCCTGAAAGCCATCGCGTGCTATTGCAGGTTAAACCATCCAGCCGTTCCCAATCTCTGCGCCACATCAAAGCAGAACAGCCTAAAAAATACGCGGATCAATCACCATTATCTACCGAGTGCTTCCTATGTCTGAAAAACAAATCCCCGAACAAGAAACCGAAGAAACCCTAAACAACGACAACCGCCCGCTCACCCCCGAAGAGCAGCGCGAACGCCTGCGCCGCCTCATCATCCAAGGCAAAGAGCGCGGCTACATCACCTACGCTGAAATCAACGATGCCCTGCCCGACGATATGTCCGATGCCGAGCAGATTGACAACATCGTCAACATGATTCAAGGCTTGGGCATCCAAGTAACCGAAGAAGCCCCCGATGCCGACAGCCTGCTGATGAACGACAACAGCACCGCCATCACCGACGAAGATGCCGTTGCCGAAGCCGAAGCCGCGCTTTCGCAAGCCGATTCCGAATTTGGGCGCACCACCGACCCCGTGCGTATGTATATGCGCGAAATGGGGCAAGTGGATTTGCTCACCCGCGAAGACGAAATCAAAATCGCCAAAGAAATTGAAAATGCCTTGAAAAACATGATTCAAGCCATTTCAGCCTGCCCAGGTTCCATTGGCGAAATTTTAGATTTAATCAACCAAATCAAAAAAGACGAAATCAAAGTGGACGAAGTGGTGGAAGCCATTATTGACCCCAACGAAGTCTTGCTAAACGAATTGGGCTTAGGGCATCTAGAAAGCAGCCTGAACAGCCATCAAGCCGCCGCCAGCGACGATTCATCTGATGACAGCGACAGCGAAGAAAACAGCGATGATGAAGACGACGGCGAAAACGACAGCGCAGCGATGGAAAGCCAAAACTTGGAAGAACTCAAAGCCCAAGTTTTAGATCACTTCAAACAAATTGAAAAAAGCTACAACCTGATGATTCGTGCGTTAGATAAAAGCGGCAGCAGCAGCGCGAAATACTTGGAACACCGCGGCAACATCGCCAACAAATTGCTTGAAGTGCGCTTTTCCACCCGCCAAATTGAAAAATTGAGCGACAGCCTGCGTTCGCGCGTAGAAAAAATCCGTAAATTGGAACGCGAAATCCGCGACATCTGCCTAGACCGCGTTAACATGGACAGAGATTATTTCATCGCCAATTTCCTGCCCAACGCCACCAATTTGGAATGGATTGAAGACGAAATCGCCAAAAAACGCGCATGGAGCGAAACGCTCGACCGCTTTCGCTATGCCATTTTGGAAAAACAAACCGAAATGGCCGAGCTGGAACAGCACGCGCGCGTATCCATCGCCGAGCTGAAAGACATCAGCAAAAACATGGTGAAAAGCGAAAAAGAAACCGCCGCCGCCAAACAAAAAATGATTCAGGCAAACTTGCGTTTGGTGATTTCCATCGCCAAAAAATACACCAATCGCGGCTTGCAATTTCTTGATTTGATTCAAGAAGGTAATATTGGCTTGATGAAAGCGGTGGATAAATTTGAATATCGTCGTGGTTATAAATTTTCAACCTATGCAACATGGTGGATTCGCCAAGCGATTACGCGCTCCATCGCCGACCAAGCGCGCACCATCCGCATCCCCGTGCACATGATTGAAACCATTAACAAAATGAACCGTATTTCGCGCCAATATTTGCAAGAAACAGGCGAAGACCCCGATTCAGCCAAACTGGCGGAATTGATGGAAATGCCCGAAGACAAAATCCGCAAAATCATGAAAATCGCCAAAGAGCCGATTTCTATGGAATCCCCCATTGGCGATGACGACGACAGCCACTTGGGCGACTTTATTGAAGACGTGAACAACGTTGCGCCCGCCGAAGCGGCGATGTATTCCAGCCTGCGCGAAGTAACCGCCGATGTGTTGGAAAGCCTTACCCCGCGCGAGGCAAAAGTGTTGCGGATGCGCTTTGGCATTGATATGAACACCGACCACACGCTAGAAGAAGTGGGCAAACAGTTTGACGTTACGCGCGAGCGCATTCGCCAAATTGAAGCCAAAGCATTGCGCAAGCTGCGCCACCCCACGCGCTCCGATAAGCTGAAAAGTTTTTTGGATAGCGAAGAAGGGAAATAATCGCGCTGGGTTGCAGATTATAAGAACCTGTATCCATAATATTGGATACAGGTTTTTTGTTTTTCTGTTTCACCGAAGGAGCAAAACATGAGCGCACTCACGCAAACCTTAACTCTTGCCAACGGCACAACCATTCCGCAACTGGGCCTTGGCACATGGATGATTGACAACGCCGATGCCAGCCAAGCCGTTCAGGCTGCCTTAGCCGCGGGCTATCGCCATCTAGACACCGCGCAAGATTACGGCAACGAGCAAGGCGTGGGCGCAGGCATTCGCGCCAGCGGCATCGCGCGAGAAGAGATTTTTCTAACCAGCAAGCTATTGGCGCAACACAAAAATTACGCCGATGCCCAAGCTGCGCTGGCACAATCGTTTGTTGATTTAAACGTGGATTACATAGATTTGATGCTGATTCACGCGCCGCAGCCATGGACGGATTTTCGTGAAAGCAATCATTATTTTGAAGGTAATTTAGCCGCGTGGCGGGCGATAGAAGAGCTGTATCACGCAGGCAAAATCCGCGCGATTGGCGTGTCTAATTTTGAAGAAGTGGATTTGCAAAATTTGCTAGACCACGCCGAAGTGCAGCCTATGGTGAATCAGATTTTGGCGCACATCAGCAATATGCCGTTTGCGTTGATTGATTTTTGCCGCGCCCATCTCATTGCCGTAGAAGCCTACTCTCCACTGGGGCACGGTGTGATACTACGCAACCCCGCGCTTGCCGATATGGCTGCGCATTACGGCGTATCCATCGCGCAACTGTGCATCCGCTATTGCTTGCAGCACGGCTTAATTGCCCTGCCCAAAACCGCCCACCTCGCCAAAATGCGCGAAAACGCAGCCGTGGATTTTGAGATTAGCGCGGCGGATATGGCGGCGTTGGATGCGCTGCCCGCCATTGAACATTACGGCGAAGTTGCCACCTTTCCCATTTACGGCGGCAAAAAACATTTGGATGGGACTTATACGGCGCGGTGTTTTAATCGGCGGGATGAGGTGAAATAGCGCAAGAAGGCAGCCTGAAAATGGGGTTGGGGTTTTTCAGGCTGCCTTTTAGGGATTGATATTGGGCAAATTGAATTTGCAGCAGGTTTCAGGCTGCCTAATATTTTCTGTAATAACAATCACATTCGCGTTGATAATCATGTTCTTCCAACGAGGGCTGCGGCAGCGTTTCTATGCCTTGCGGTGTGATGACAACGCGTTTAAAGCCACTTATGCTTTGCAAATAATAGGCTTGCCTTTCAGGCTGCATGATGATTTTGCTGTAACCTGTAATATTGGAACAGGTTGCCAGCAAAATAGATAATCCGTTTTTCGCAATCAATTTAATGGCGCGGTCGGAAACAAAAAGCGCATCGTCAATGCCCATTTGATAAGCATAAATTTCAATCCGCTCAATGCAATCCAGCGCATACTCGGCAGCAAATTGAATACACAAAACTTGCCATTCAGGCGTAGAAGTATGCTGCCAGTTGCATTCAAATGTATAAAAATCTGGCCAGTCGTCCAACTCTTCTACATCGCCCCAATCGGTCATAATATGCAACTGTTTTTCTGTGCAAGGAAAGCACCAATGCGGGTCTGCCACTGCAAAGTTATCGTCCTTATCATGCAAACTTTCATCGTGCGGATATTGGATGGGCTTGGGATAACGACGTTGGCATTCGGCAGCCCATTCTGCGTCATGGCAATCAATGTAAATCTTGCTGACCGATTGCCCTAGCATCATTTGCAAGGCTTGTAGTGCAGATTGTTGAATTAAGAATTGAAACATTTTCATCTCCTTAAAAGGCAGCCTGAAAACGGAATTTGCTGGTTTCAGGCTGCCTTTCGCTCTGCCATCAATCCCCCATCGCCGCCAACAATTCCGCTTGATGCTCGGCAATCAATGCGCTGGTGATTTCGTCCATATCGCCGTCCATCACAAAATCTAGCTTGTGCAGGGTGAGGTTGATGCGGTGGTCGGTTACGCGGCCTTGTGGGTAGTTGTAGGTGCGAATGCGCTCGCTTCTATCGCCGCTGCCGATAAGGGATTTGCGTTCGGCGGCTTCTTTGGCGTGGGCTTCGCGTTTTTGTATGTCGTTGAGCCGCGCGGCGAGCACTTTGAGGGCTTTTTCTTTATTGGTGTGTTGGCTGCGCCCGTCTTGGCATTCTACGACCAGTCCTGTGGGCAGGTGGGTGATGCGCACGGCGGAATCGGTTTTGTTGATGTGTTGCCCGCCTGCGCCTGATGCGCGGAAGGTGTCTATGCGTAAGTCTTTGTCGTTTAATTCTATTTTGGCGAGTTCATCGGCTTCAGGCATCACGGCGACGGTGCAGGCGGAAGTGTGGATGCGCCCTTGGCTTTCGGTGGCGGGCACGCGCTGCACGCGGTGGCCGCCGCTTTCAAATTTGAGCTTGCTGTATGCGCCCAAGCCGATTAGGCGGACGATGACTTCTTTGTAGCCACCTAGGTCGCTTTCGCTGGCGGAGACGATTTCGGTTTGCCAGCGGTTGCGCTCGGCGTAGCGGGTGTACATGCGCAGCAAGTCGCCTGCAAACAGGGCGGCTTCGTCGCCGCCTGTGCCTGCGCGGATTTCTATAAAGATGTTTTTGTCGTCGTCGGCATCTTTGGGTAGCAGCAGTTTTTGTAGTTCCAAATCCAGCGCGTCAATTTTGGCTTTGGCGGCTTCTATTTCCTCAAAGGCAAAGTCTTTCATTTCGGGGTCGGACAGCATTTCTTGTGCGTCGGTTAAGTCGCTTTGCGCTTGGGTGTAGGCGTGGTAGGTGTCTACGATGGGGGTGAGCTCGGCGTGTTCTTGGTTGAGACGGCGGTAGTTGTCCATATCGGCGGTGGCTTCGGGCGAGCCGAGCAGGGCGGTTACTTCTTCTAGGCGGTGGGCAAGGTTTTGCAGTTTGGCTTGAATGGAGGGTTTCATAATGGCGGAAAAATGGATGAAAATGGTTTTCAGGCTGCCTGAAAGGGGTTGAAAAAAGGGCGAATTATACGGGAAACGGGGGGATTGATGTTGGCGCGGTATGCGAAGCGTTGCGGCGTTGCCAAGCACAATGGGCTTTGTTTTAATCAGCGATTGGGCAATAAACCATTTCGTCAAGCACACAAACCAACGCTGTAATCATTTAAATCAGGTTCACACCATTTTCAGGCTGCCTATTGCAGGCGGATAAGCGGGGCGGCAAATCATGCCCACTGCATTCGGGCGGGCAAGCCATGTTATTTGAGCCGCTAGGCTGCGCCGTTTGGGATAACGAAGCTGCGAGTATCGTGGTAGGCAAGCCGCTGGCATTCTTGCAGACTGATACGGCTTTTCAGGCTGCCTATTGCCACGCCCCAAAGGCAGCCTGAAACCCCTTCCACGCTATCAAGGCAGCCTGAAACTCACTATAATCCCCCATTTTCAAACGCTTAACACACGCCCCATGAAAACCCCCGCCGCCCTGTTGATTACCCTCGCCCTACTCGCCCCGCAACTCGCCCCCGCCGCTAACGAAGCCCCCGCAGCCAATACAACTCCTGCCAATGCCCAGCTTGACACCGTGCGCGATGCCATCGCCGCCACGCAAAAAGACCTAGAAGCCAAGCAAGCCGCGCAACGCCGCGCCGCGCAAATCTTGCGCGAAACCCAAATCGCCATCACCAAAGCCCGCCGCGAGCTCAACGAGCTTACCCAGCGCGAGCAAGCCGAATGGCAAAAACTCACTGCCCTACAAGCCACCCTATCCCAGCTGCAAACCAACATCAGCAACACCAAAGCCCAAGTTGCCCAACTGCTTGCCAACAACTACAAAAACCCCCAGCCCGCCGCCGTAGCCCTGCTGCTCAAAAGCAGCGATGCCAACCAAAAAAGCCGCTTTCTCACCTACACCCGCCACATCAACCAAGCCAACAAAGCCCTGATTGACAAACTGGTGCAACAGCAAACCGAGCTCAACACCCAAGAGCAAGCCATCAACACCGAGCTCAAACGCATAGAACAACTCGCCGCCCAGCAACGGCAAAAACTCAAAAAACTCGGGCAAACCCAAAGCCAAGCCCAAGCCAACAGCAACCAATTAAGCAAAGACATCACCGCCCGCCGCCAGAAACTTGCCCAACTGCAAGCCAACGAACGCCAGCTTAACCAAGTCATCGCCAACATCGTTGCCAAGCAAAACGCGCAACGAAAAGCCGAAGCCGAACAGCGCACCCAAGAAGCCCGCAAACGCGCCCAAGCCGCCAACAACAAAATCCCCAAATCCACCCTCACCCGCGAAGACTTAAACCTCCGCCCCGAGCAGCCCCAACGCGCCGAACCCCAACGCACCGAAGCCGCCCCACAAAAAC
>CAJPSG010000040.1 GCA_905373195.1 Kingella oralis | reverse complement strand
CGAATTCCGCAAACGCGCCTAATCCGTCGCAATACAATAAAGGCAGCCTGAAAACAAGTTCAGATGCACGTTTTAGCTTCGCTGAAACTCGTTTCGCTCGTTTTCAGGCTGCCTTTTTCTGCGTGCTTATCGCAAGCAGGGTAATCAGTCCAACAAAAAGCAGTCTGAAAACAGGTTTTCCCATTTTCAGGCTGCCTTAGGCGGCTGCGTTATCGCTTTTCCTTCTTCTGGCACTTGCCGCACACGCCATACATATACAAAGCGTGGTCCACAATGCGATAGCCGTTATCCTGCGCGATTTTATCCTGCAAGCGTTCAATTTCCTCGTTATGAAACTCGGTAACATCGCCACATTTCACGCACACCAAATGGTCGTGGTGCTCGCCCTTGTTCAGCTCGTAAACCGCCTTGCCTGTTTCAAAATGATGGCGCAGCAAAATGCCCGCCTGTTCAAACTGCGTGAGCACGCGATAAATCGTTGCCACGCCCACTTCAATGCCGTCATCCAACAAAATGCGGTACACATCTTCCGCGCTCAAATGCTCGTCCGCGTGCGATTCAAACAAATCCAAAATTTTCAAGCGCGGACCTGTAACCTTTAAACCATTTCCTTTTAACTGTGCGATGTTATCCATGCAAATTCCTTTTAATACGTTCAATTTAAGATGCCGTATAATAGCATTTTTTCGCCCACCGCCTACAACCCAAATAATAAAAGTTTTCAATAAACTTTTGTGTATGTGGCGGCTGTGGTATCTTTCCCATTTCTGTTTACGAAAGGCAAAGCCCTTGAAAACACACGTTCTCGCACTCATCGCCGCCGCCACACTTAGCGCGTGCACGCCCAAACTGGTTGAAAAACTGCCTTACTACAAACTCTCGGTGGTGCAAGGCATTCCACTGGATGCCAACGCCGTGCTCGCCTTGCGCACAGGCATGACGCGCCAACAAGTTGCCATGGAAATTGGCACGCCGCTGCTGAACAACGCTTTTCGCACCGACCGCTGGGATTATGTTTACGAAGTGGTGCGCGGCAATAAAGTGAAAGAACATCGCAATTTAAGCGTTTACTTTGATGCCAACGGCGCAGTAAGCCGCATTGAGGGCAACGCTTTGGACTACGCGCGTGAGCAAATCGCCGCGTCTCAACAAACTGCAAAATAAGGAGTACATCATGGCACAACTGAAAATCGCCATCGCTGGCGCAAATGGGCGCATGGGCAGAACGCTGGTTCAAGCCGTGGAAGCCAATCCCCACACCATTTTGGTGGGCGCGCTGGACCGCGCAGGCTCGGGCGTATTGGGCTTGGATGCAGGCTTTGCGCTGGGCATCAAAACAGGCGTAAAAGTAACCGATAACGTGGACATCGCTTTGGACGATGCGGATATTTTGATTGACTTCACGCGCCCCAGCGCATCCTTGCCTTTGATTGAACAATGCGCCGCCAGAGGTATCAAAATGGTGATTGGCACAACGGGTTTTGACGACGCGGGCAAAGCCGCCATTGCCGCCGCCGCGCAGAAAAATGCCATTGTGTTCGCTGCCAATTTTAGCGTGGGCGTAAACCTCACGTTTCACATTTTAGACACCGTGGCGCGCGTGTTAAACGAAGGCTACGATATTGAGATTATTGAAGCGCATCATCATCACAAAGTGGATGCACCCAGCGGCACGGCGTTGCGCATGGGCGAAGTGATTGCCAACGCGGTGGGGCGCGATTTGAAAGAATGCGCGGTTTATGGGCGCGAAGGGCACACGGGCGCGCGCGACCCTAAAACCATCGGCTTTTCCACCATCCGCGCGGGCGATATTGTGGGCGAGCATACCGCGCTGTTTGCCACCGACGGCGAGCGCGTGGAAATCACCCACAAAGCCAGCAGCCGCATGACGTTTGCCGCAGGCGCGGTTCGCGCGGCGGTGTGGTTGCAAAACCAGCCAACAGGCTTGTTTGATATGCAGGATGTGTTGGGCTTGAAAAACTGATTGCCATGCCGGAAGGCGGCCTGAAACCGAGTGAAGCAAAAAGCGTTTTCAGGCTGCCTTTGGCAATGGCTTCTATGCCGCTATGCTCGCGCACAATAGGCAGCCTGAAAACGGCTTGCCGCACAAACTCACCGCATGATGCGCGGGCGTAGGTTCTTTCAACACCATTCAATCGGCAGCCTGAAACGCCATTCAAGCCAATCTCACGGCTCTGCCGACAAAACAAAAAAGGAATCCCCATGACAACCCCCGACACCGAAACCCATCAACCCACGCAGCCTGAAAACCACGCGCACAGCGCCAAGCACAAAAAAACCAGCAAGCGCGAACTCATCCGCCAACGCAGCATCTACGCCCTGCCCAATTCGTTCACCCTTGCCGCCTTGTTTGCCGCCTTTTTCGCCATCACCCAATCCATGCACGGGCGATACGAAAGCGCGGCAATCAGCGTATTCATCGCCATGTTGCTAGACGGCATGGACGGGCGCATCGCCCGCTTCACCAACAGCCAAAGCGCGTTTGGCGAACAGCTGGACAGCCTTGCTGACATGGTGAGCTTTGGCGTTGCCCCCGCGCTGATTGTGTATAACTGGCAGCTTTACGAATTTGGCAAGCTGGGCTATTGCGTGGCGTTTATTTACTGCGCCTGCGCCGCTTTGCGCTTGGCGCTGTTTAACACGCTGATCGGCAAAGTGAGCAAAAAATGGTTTATCGGCATCCCCAGCCCCACCGCCGCCGCGCTGATGGTGGGTATGATATGGCTAGACCGCAGCTACGACGGCATCTTTGACCAATCCAGCATTTGGGTGTTGCTGCTGACTTTGTTTGCAGGCTTTTCTATGGTGGTGCAAATTCCGTTTTGGAGCTTCAAAGAAATCAACCTGCGCCACCGCATCTCGTTCCCACGCATGATTGGCATGATGATGCTGATTGTGCTCTTGGTGTTGCAGCCCGCGCTGATTTTGTTCCTCGCCTTTTTTGCATACAGTCTATCGGGCTATGTGATGTGGGTGTGGAAAAAATGGCAGGGCGGTAAAACGCGCTTGGATTGAGTTTCAGGCTGCCTATTAGGGGATAGGCAGCCTGAAAATATATTTAGAGCAGACGCAACATAGGCGCGAAAGGCAGCCTGAAACGACTAAAACGGTTTTCAGGCTGCCTATGCACATCAAGGCAGCCTGAAAACGAAAAAACCAGATTATGCCTGCGTCCAATCCTCCCAGTTTAAATCGCCAATCCGCGCAAACTCTTTCGCGTTGTGCGTAATCAAAACCGCATCCGCCGCCAGCGCGTGTGCCGCAATCCACAAATCATTGCCGCCAATCATCGCGCCTTGCCGTTTTAGCGCATCGTGCCAGCGGGCATAGTGGGCGCAAATCGCTTCATCGGGCAGCAAAACAGGCACAATCTGCACCAAGCGGGCAATGTTTTCGCGCGTTATTTCAGGGGTTCGGCTGCCTTGCGCGCCGCTTAACAATTCGGCGTAGCTGATAAAACTCATGCACAATTTGGCGTGGCTCGGCAGGCAGTTGATTTTTTCGCGCACCGCAGGCGGATGGTTTTTTTGTATATAAATCAATATATTGGTATCTAGCATATACATCATAGCGCATCACGCTCCTGCGGCGGCTCGTTATCACGCGCTTGAACGCGGGCGATAAAATCATCGTCAAACTGCGCCAACACCGCAAACAGCGCGTCGCCACGCGGGCTGGCTTGCGGCACACGCAACACCACATCGCCATTTTCGGCGCGGAAAATTTCCACCGTGTCGCCTTCAAAACGAAAGTCTTTCGGAATGCGAACCGCTTGGCTGCCGCCGCTTTGGAAGATTTTGGTTAGCATAGTCGCTCCTTGTATGTATGAAAAAAACCTTCGTATATATTAGGTAAAAACAACCCTGCAAGCAACCAGAGGCAGCCTGAAACGGCTTTATGCATTTTCAGGCTGCCTTACAATCCTTTACAAGCTACTTACAAAGTTTATAATCCCACCTTTTTTTCCACCCATAGGAACACTCTCAATGGCACTCATTGTACAAAAATACGGCGGCACCTCAGTCGGCTCGCCCGAGCGCATCAAAAACGTTGCCAAGCGCGTTGCCGCCGCGCGCCAAGAAGGGCATGACGTGGTGGTGGTGGTGTCCGCCATGAGCGGCGAAACCAACCGCCTTGTTGCCCTTGCCCACGAAATGCAGGAATTTCCCGACCCGCGCGAATTAGACGTGGTGCTGGCAACGGGCGAGCAAGTAACCATCGGCTTATTGGCGATGGCGTTGAAAAACATCGGCGTGGAAGCCAAAAGCTACACGGGCTGGCAGGTTGCCGTGAAAACCGACACGGCGCACACCAAAGCCCGCATTGAAGACATTGACAGCGACAAAATGCGCGCCGATTTGGCGCAAGGCAAAGTGGTGATTGTGGCGGGCTTTCAAGGCATCAACAGCGTGGGCGATATTTCCACGCTCGGGCGCGGCGGGTCGGATACTTCTGCCGTTGCCCTTGCTGCCGCGCTCAAAGCCGACGAATGCCAAATCTACACCGATGTGGACGGCGTTTACACCACCGACCCGCGCGTTGTGCCCGAAGCGCGCCGCATGGACACCATCACGTTTGAAGAAATGCTGGAACTGGCGAGCTTGGGCAGCAAAGTATTGCAAATCCGCTCCGTTGAATTTGCAGGCAAATACCAAGTGCGCCTGCGCGTGTTAAGCAGCCTCACCGAGGGCGGCAATGGCACTTTGATTACTTTTGAGGAAGACCAAAACATGGAAAAAGCAGTTGTTTCAGGCATCGCCTTTGACAAAAACCAAGCCCGCATCAACGTGCGCGGCGTTCCCGATAAACCCGGCATCGCCTATCAAATTTTGGGCGCGGTTGCCGATGCCAATGTGGACGTGGACATGATTATTCAAAACGTGGGCACAGAGGGCACCACCGATTTTTCATTCACCGTGCCACGCGGCGATTACAAGCCCACTTTGGACTTGCTCGGCAGCCTGAAAGACAGCATTGGCGCATCGGAAGTGAGCGGCGATGATGCGGTGTGCAAAATGTCTATCGTGGGCTTGGGCATGCGCTCGCACGTGGGCGTGGCGGCGCGAATGTTCCATGCGCTGGCTTCGGAAAACATCAATATCCAGATGATTTCTACCTCCGAAGTGAAAGTTTCGGTGTTGATTGACGAGAAATACATGGAATTGGCAACGCGCGTGTTGCATAAAGAGTTTGGTTTGGATAAAGCGTAAAACGATTTTCAGGCTGCCTTTGGGTAACGTAGGCAGCCTGAAATCTATAGTCGCTCCAATTAAGCCTTATACAGCGTTGGCTCGTCTTGCTGTACTACTTGTACTATCTGCGACTCGCCGCCTTGTATAAGACTTAATTGGAACGACTATATATAACGCATCGCCGACGGGCAAAGCCATCGGCAGCCTGAAAACCTTATCCACTCATTGCCATGCTTGAATCCCTTATCCTCCATAACCAACAAACCGCGCTGCTGTTCCACGCCGCCACCGAATGGCTGGCGTTAAGCGGCGGCTTTATGCTGTATAACCACATCCGCAAACGGCGCGGGCATCCCTCTGCGCTCGCCAGCAAAGGCGGCATTTGGGTGCTGGCGTTTTGCCTGCTGGGCGCGGGCATCGGCAACAAGTTGGTGTCTATTTTGCAGTTCCCCGAATACTGGGGGCTGGCGCACAGCAACCCCAAGCAATTTTGGCTGGCGGTGGTGTCGGGGCAAAGCGTGGTGGGCGGTTTGCTGGGCGGCTGGCTGGGCGTGGAAATCGGCAAGAAAATCGGCGGCATCACCTCGCGCACGGGCGACGATTTTGTTGCGCCGATTTTGCTTGGGCTGGTGATTGGGCGCACAGGCTGCTTTGTGGCAGGGCTGTATGACGGCACCTACGGCGTGCACACCACGCTGCCTTGGGGCGTGGATTTTGGCGACGGCAGCCGCCACCCCACCCAGCTCTACGAATGGCTCGCCGCGCTGATTGCGCTTATCACGCTGCCCAAATGGCGGCAGTATTTTGCCCACGAGCAAGGCTTGTCGTTTCGCGTGTTGATGTTTGGCTACTTGCTTTGGCGGTTAATCATCGACAGCATCAAACCCGTGCCCGCGGGCTGGTGGCTGGGGATGAGCGGCATCCAATGGGTGTGCCTGTTTGCGCTGCTGGTGATGGCGGCAACGTATCGGCGCGTGAGATAGTTTCAGGCTGCCTCTGCGCGGGCATAAGGCAGCCTGAAAACAAGAAACCCAATACATAACAAGGAACAATCATGGGAACATTTATCCGCGCCATCATCGCCTTGCTGGCGGCTATTTTTCTCGGCTTGGGCGCGCTGCTGCTGGTGGGGTTTGGCGTATGCGCATTGGCGGCGACCACGGGCAGCATGGGTGTGTTTGAAGCGGGCGTGGTGGTGGGTATTATTGCCACGCTGGCATTTAGCATTCGGGTGTTTATCAGCGTGTTCAAAGCATCCAAACGCACTTCACACTCATCCCAACGCGCTTCGCGCTCATCCGATAAAAAGCCCGTGCCGCCGCATTACTACCGCGACCGTGCGCGACGGCGCAAACAGCGTGAACAAGAAAACAACGACAACGCAAATTGATTTTAGCTGCGCCACGCCACGACGCTTCGCAGGCTGCCTTTGCGCGAATACAATAGGCAGCCTGAAAACAAGAAACCAAATATAAACGGCATAACAAGGAACCAATTATGAGAACATTTATCAGCGCCATCATCGCCTTGATAGCGGCTATTTCTCTTGGTTCGGGCGTGCTGTTGGTAGCGGCGGTCGGTGTATGTGTTGGGGGCGGTGGCTCAGATATTAAAATAGGCGTGGTTGTGGGTATTATCGGCGCATTGGTGTTTAGCGGCTGGGTGTTTGTGAGCGTATTCAAATCATTAGATAAATCCTCGCACTCAAACGGCGAGCAGGGCAAGCCACCCGTGCCACCGCATTACTACCGCAACCGCGCCCAACAACGTAAATCCAACAACAACGAAAACCAAGAGTAACAACCTGTATTCATTTTCAGGCTGCCTTTTACACCTTAACCCGAGGCAGCCTGAAAGCTAAAATGGTTTATTCAACAGAGCTATATTGGTTAGCAAAATGTCGGCGAGCCGCCGACGCGCCACAGATTGCAGGTTTTGCAAAGGTTGCAGCCTGAAAACCCAACACAGCCCATTCGCCCGCAGAGGCAGCCTGAAAACCATATCGCAGTACAAAAACAAACCCAACCCCTACCAAAAGGAACATCCCATGTCGCGCAAAAACCGCCCCTACCATTTCTACAACACCACCGCCTCCGTATGCAGCACCTGCTTCAAGCAAATAGAAGCCAAAATCGTGTTTAAAAACAACCACGTTTATATGGACAAATGGTGTCCCAACCACGGCATGCAGCGCGTGCTCATCAGCGATGATGCCGAATACTACCGCCTCGGGCGCGAAGTGTTTGTGAAAAAACCCGAAATGCCGCAACGCTTCAACAGCGAAATGCACTACGGCTGCCCCTACGACTGCGGGCTTTGCCCCGACCACATGCAGCATTCCTGCCTGTCTATCGTAGAAATCAACCGCGCCTGCAACCTCAACTGCCCCGTATGCTTTGCCGACAGCGGCACGCACCGCAGCGAACACTATCCGCTGGCAACCGTGGAAAAAATGCTGGATGCCATCGTTGCCAACGAAGGCGAGCCCGATGTGGTGCAAATTTCAGGCGGCGAGGATGTCAAA
>CAJPSG010000039.1 GCA_905373195.1 Kingella oralis | reverse complement strand
GCTGGCGATGGTGTCCGCGCTCACAGGCATTCCCGTGCGCGCCGATGTGGCGATGACAGGCGAAATCACGTTGCGCGGCGAAGTGTTGCCGATTGGCGGTTTAAAAGAAAAACTGCTCGCAGCCTTGCGCGGCGGCATCAAACACGTTCTAATCCCCAAAGACAACGTGAAAGATTTGGAAGAAATTCCGCAAAACGTGAAAGATGGTTTGGCAATCCATGCGGTTAAATGGATTGATGAAGTGTTTGAATGGGGCTTGGAGCGGCAGCCCACGCCTTATATCGCGCAAACGCAGCCTGAAACCGTGCCTGCCAAGCCCAAAGCCAAATCCAGCAGAAAAGCGCAACAGCATTAACGAAGTGTGTTGCTTTCAACACGATTTCTTAACAATTTTAATTTTGTGCTTGACACGGCAATTTAGGAATTGATATAAATCAGCCTTTGTAAAAACCGCGTGAATGCCCGATTTTTCGGGTATTTGAATGAATATCCTAACCATAATATAAAGGAAACTTCACTATGAATAAATCTGAATTGATTGAAGCGATTGCTCAACATGCTGGTTTAACCAAAACCGACGCAGGCAAAGCCGTTGATGCGTTTACTACTGTGGTAAAAGACGCGTTGAAATCAGGCGACAGCATCGCTTTGGTTGGCTTTGGTACGTTTAAAGTGGCAGAACGCGCCGCTCGCCAAGGCTTGAACCCACGTACCAAAGAAGCGATTAAAATTCCTGCGGCTCGCGTGCCTAAATTTACTGCGGGCAAAACGTTGAAAGACGCGGTTGCCGCGACCAAAGCAGCAAAACCTGCTAAAAAGAAATAATGTTGAGTGTGATGCTTAATAGGCTGCCTGAAATTCAGGCAGCTTTCTTTATGTTGGCAAACGAGAAATACGATGGATGATTTATTTGCGCCCAGCGCGCTATCGGTGCACGAGTTAAACAGCATTGCGGATGAGCTGCTGGAACAGCAGTTTCTTGGCGTTTGGGTGGCAGGGGAGGTGTCTAATTTAACGCGGGCGGCGAGTGGGCACTATTATTTTTCGCTGAAAGATGATTTGGCGCAGGTGCGTTGCACGTTGTTTAAATTTGCGGCGGCGCGTTTGGCGCAACCGTTGCGCGAGGGCGAACACGTTGAAGTGTGCGGCAAGATTGGCATTTATGCGGCGCGTGGCGAGTTCCAAATCAATGTGAACGAGGTGCGGCAGGTGGGTGTGGGGCAGCTTTTTGAGCGGTATGAACGGCTGAAAAAGCAGTTGGAGGCGGAGGGCTTGTTTGCGCCTGAGCGTAAACAGCGGCTGCCTGAAAACCCGCAGCGCGTGGGGGTGGTAACCAGCTTGGCGGCAGCTGCGCTGCGTGATGTGGTTTCTACGCTGCGCCGTCGTGCGCCGCATATTGCGCTGGTGGTGTATCCCACGCCTGTGCAGGGGGCGGGCAGCGAGCAGCAGATTGCGCAGGCGGTTCGCACAGCGGATGAACGCGCGGAAGTGGATGTGCTGATTGTGTGCCGTGGCGGGGGGAGCTTGGAGGATTTGTGGGCGTTTAACGAGGAGGCGGTGGCGCGGGCGATTGCGGATTGTGCGTTGCCTGTGGTGAGCGGGGTGGGGCATGAAACGGATTTTACGCTGGCGGATTTTGTGGCGGATGCGCGCGCGCCTACGCCAACGGGGGCGGCAGAATTGGTGAGCCCAAACCGCGCGGAGCTGCTGCACAAGCTGGCGAATTATCAGGCGCGTTTTCAGGCTGCCTTGCAGCAGCGTTATCAAAATGCGGCGCAACAGATGGATTTTTTGGCAAAGCGGTTGCAGCATCCGCGCGAAAAATGGCAAACGCAGCAGGCGCAGGTGGCTCAACTGCGGGCGCAATTAACATGGGCGATGGGGCAGCAGCTTGGCGGGCAACGGCATCGTGTGGCGCAGGCGGCGCAGGCGTTGCGCGGGCAGCAGCCTGATGTGGGGCGGGCGCAGCAGCGGGTGGAACGTTTTCAGGCTGCCTTATCGTTTGCTTGGCAGGCGCGTTTTCAAGCTGCCTCGGCGCGGGTGGCGAAACAGGCGGATGTGTTGGCGGCGATGTCGCCGCACGCGGTGTTGGAACGGGGCTTTGCAATTGTGCAGAATGCGCGCGGGCAGGTGGTGCGCGATGCGGATTCGTTGAAGCAGGGGCAGACGCTGCACGTTTCGTTTGCGCATGGGGCGAGCGATGTGCAGGTGTTGAGTTTGCAGAAGCAGGGGGATTTGTTTGATTAGTGATGAGGCAGCCTGAAAGAGGGTAGGGGGCTTTCAGGTTGCCTTTGGTTTGTGTAATGAGGCAGCTTGAAATCTGAAATGGAGTGGCGATGGCTTGCCGTTAAATGGTTTTACTCAATAGAATTTTGCTGGTTGGCAAGGTGTAGGTTTTACAAAGATTTCAGGTTGCCTTTGTTTACGCAATGAGGCAGCCTGAAAAGATATGCACGGTATTTGCTTTGCTGTTTAAGCAATGGAAAACGATTAGACGATGGGCGTTGTCAGTCTATTTTTTGATTTTATCTTTGCTGGATTTCGTTTCAGGCTGCCTTATATCCGCGTATAAGGCAGCCTGAAAGTTTGAACGCGGGCGCGAAAGCTGAGCAGCCTGAAATGTTTACCCGCGCTCCTACGGCTTGCTGGCAAGCCGTGCGCTGGCAAAAATAATTGGTTGGGTGGGTTAGCGGCGAGCTGTTGGATTTTGATTTTCAGGCTGCCTTTGTTGGCAGGATAAGGCAGCCTGAAAATGGTATGCGCAGCATTTGCTTTACTGTTTAAACGATGGCAAACGATTGAATGTTTGGCTTTTCAGGCTGCCTCATCCCCATCCGCGCCATCAGGCAGCCTGAAACGCTGCCATAGACTTTCAGGCTGCCTAAAAATATAATCTTGCCGTTCATAATTTTGTTTAATAGGAATCCAAATGGCATTAGCTTCTCTTTTTACCTTGTTGGACGACATCGCTTCTGTGCTCGACGATGTGGCGTTGATGACCAAAGTCGCCGCCAAAAAAACCGCTGGCGTGGTGGGCGACGATTTGGCGTTGAATGCCAACCAAGTAACGGGCGCGGCGACGGAGCGCGAAATCCCGATTGTGTGGGAAGTTGCCAAAGGCTCGCTGGTGAACAAGGTGATTTTGATTCCGCTTGCGCTGCTGCTGGTGGCGTTTGCGCCCAAATGGATTACGCCGTTGCTGATGATTGGCGGCGCGTATTTGTGTTTTGAGGGCGCGGAAAAGCTGTTGCACAAAATTTTGCCACATGATGACCATGCAGAGAAACCAATCGTAACCGATTCATTAAATTCGGAAAAAGAAAAAATACGCGGCGCAATTCGCACCGATTTTATTTTATCGGCGGAGATTGTGATTTTGGCGCTGGGCGCGATGGACAGCATGGGCAACGCAACCATGCTGGGCAAGGTGGTAGCGTTGTCGCTGGTGGGCGTGGGGATGACGGTGGCGGTATATGGCTTGGTGCGCCTTGTGCCGTGGCTGATGCGTGCGTTAAGCGTGGTGGGCACGCTGGCGATGTTTTTAGTGGGCGGCGGCATTTTTATGCACAACGTGGCTTGGCTGCACCATTTTCAATGGAATAATTTTTGGGCGGATACAGGCTTTACCGTTGGCGTGGGCATTGCGGTGGGCGCGGCGGTGTGTGCCGTGGTGTTGCCGTTAGGCAAAATGTTGAGCAAGCGGTATTGAGGCAGCCTGAAAACAAGCGAGGCGATTTCAGCGAAGCGAAAACGAAAACCCCCAATATTGGGGGCTTTTTCATGCTAGAATGCGCAGGTTTTTTTGGGCGCACGCCTGATTAAGAACCTGTATTCATTATTTACATAGGTAGATTTTATGTTCTAAAAACGCGGATACAAGGCAAAAAGCGCAGCAAGGTTGGACACCTTGCGAGCATTTTTAACGTGGTAGCCGTGTTTTTAGGGCATGAAAGATGCCTATGAAAATGATGAATATAGGTTCTAATTTCACAACTTTATTTAAAGGACATCTCAATCATGACAGATAAACTGATTTTGGTATTGAACTGCGGCTCATCATCACTCAAAGGCGCGGTGTTAAACAACGATACAGGCGAAGTATTTATGACTTGCTTGGCAGAAAAAATGGGCTTGCCCGATGCCTACATCACCTTCAAAGTAAACGGCGAAAAAGAGCGCGTTGAATTGGCACGCGCGCCCAACCACACAGGCGCGGTGGAAGCCTTGTTGGCAGAATTGAAAAAATTGGGCTTATATGAAAAAGTGGGCGCGATTGGGCATCGCGTGGTAAGCGGTGGCGAATTGTATAGCGATTCTGTGTTGATTACCGACGAAGTGATTGCCGGCATTGAAAAATGTATCCCGCTCGCCCCTTTGCACAACCCTGCACACTTGCTCGGCATGCACGCCGCGCGCAAATATTTTGTGGGCTTGCCCAATGTTGCCGTGTTTGATACTGCGTTCCACCAAACCATGCCCGAACACGCCTATATCTACGCCATTCCGCGCAAATACTACACCGATTTAGGCTTGCGCCGTTATGGCGCACACGGCACCAGCTATCGCTTTGTTGCCGAAGAAGCCGCACGTTTTATGGGCAAAGACAGCAGCAACCTGAAACTGGTGATTGCCCATTTGGGCAACGGCGCATCTATCGCCGCCGTGCGCAATGGCAAATGTATGGACACCAGCATGGGCTTAACCCCATTGGAAGGCTTGGTAATGGGCACGCGCTCTGGCGATATTGACCCCAGCGTGTTCTCATTCTTGGCAAACAACGCAGGCATGAACATCCAACAAATCACCGATATGTTGAACAAAGAAAGCGGCTTGCTGGGCATTTCAGGCTTGTCTAACGACTGCCGCACCATTGAAGAAAACGCCGAAAAAGGGCACGAAGGCGCGGTATTGGCATTAGAAATCTTCTCATACCGCTTGGCTAAATATGTTGCCGCGATGGCAGTTGCTGTAGGCGGCTTGGATGCTGTGGTGTTCACAGGCGGCATCGGCGAAAATTCCAGCACCATCCGCGAAAAAGTGCTGGCATACTGCGCATTCTTAGGCTTGAAAGCCGACCACGAGCGCAACCTTGCCGCCCGCTTTGGCAACGCAGGTTACATCACTGCCGAAGGCAGCCCCGTGGCTGGCGTGGTCATCCCCACCAACGAAGAATTGATGATTGCACACGACACCGCTCGTTTGTCCGGTTTGTAATTTAATCACAGTTTCCACCTCATAACAGGCAGCCTGAAAGCCAATTTTCAGGCTGCCTTGATTTATGTACAAAATATTCTAGTTTAATTACAAAAGATGCGGCAAAGAGAGTATGATTGCACACCGTAGCAAACAACGATAAACCCATGATAGAAAGAGAAATCGTATGAAAAACACGCAATTTGACACCCCAGAATACCTCGCCAAAGTAGATGCTTGGTGGCGCGCTGCTAACTACATTTCCGCCGCGCAAATGTATTTAAAAGACAATCCATTGCTCAAAAAACCGCTAACGGCAAACGATGTGAAAGCGCACCCCATCGGGCATTGGGGCACCGTGCCGGGGCAAAATTTCATCTATGCCCACTTAAACCGCGCCATTAACAAATACGATGTAGATATGTTCTACATTGAAGGGCCAGGGCACGGCGGGCAAGTGATGGTATCCAATTCCTATCTTGACCACAGCTACACCGAAATCTACCCCGAAATCACGCAAGACGAAGCAGGGCTAAAAAAACTGTGCAAAATCTTCTCGTTCCCTGGTGGCATCGCCTCGCACGCCGCGCCTGAAACCCCAGGCTCTATCCACGAGGGCGGCGAATTGGGCTATGCCTTGTCACACGCATTTGGCGCGGTGTTGGACAATCCCAATATCATCGCCGCTGCTGTGATTGGCGATGGCGAAGCGGAAACAGGGCCTTTGTGCGCAGGCTGGTTTGGTAACACCTTTATCAACCCTGTGAACGACGGCGCGGTGTTGCCGATTTTGTATTTGAATGGCGGCAAAATCCACAATCCCACCATTTTGGCGCGTAAAGCTGATGCCGAATTAACCCAATATTTCAACGGCATGAGCTGGGAGCCGATTTTTGTGGAAGTGAGCGACCCTGCCCATAGCCACGCCATTATGGCGCAAAAAGTAGATGAAGCCGTTGAACGCATTTTGGCGATTTGGCAAGACGCGCGCAGCCGCAGCGCAGAAGAGGCCACCATGCCGCGTTGGCCCGTGTTGGTGGCACGCATTCCCAAAGGCTGGACTGGGCCGAAAACATGGAACGGCGAGCCGATTGAAGGTGGCTTTCGCGCCCACCAAGTGCCGATTCCCACCAATTCGCACGATATGAGCACCGCCGATGCGCTGGAAGCATGGCTGCGCAGCTATCGCCCAGAAGAATTATTTGACGACAACGGTCGCTTTTTAGACAAATGGCGCGAAATTTCGCCCAAAGGCGCAAAACGGATGTCGGTGCATCCGATTACCAATGGTGGCGTTGCGCCCAAGGCTTTGGTGATGCCCGATTGGACGAAACACGCGCTAAAAATTGGTACTCCTGGTAGCCAAGATGCGCAAGATATGATTGAGTGCGGACGCTTGATGGCGGATGTGATTACCGCCAACCCCGATAATTTCCGCATCTTTGGCCCTGATGAAACCAAATCCAACCGCTTGAACGAAGTGTTTAAAGTAACCAACCGTCAATGGCTGGGCGCGCGCGATGCGGTGTATGACGAATGGATTGCGCCTGTGGGTCGGGTGATTGATTCGCAATTATCGGAACACCAAGCCGAAGGCTTTTTGGAAGGCTACGTTTTGACGGGGCGACATGGCTTTTTTGCCAGCTACGAATCGTTCTTGCGCGTGGTGGATTCCATGATTACCCAGCATTTCAAATGGTTGCGCAAATGCAAAACCCACGCGCCTTGGCGTAAAGATTACCCTTCGCTGAACTTGATTGCCACCTCCACCGTATTCCAACAAGACCACAACGGCTACACCCACCAAGACCCAGGTTTGCTCACCCATTTGTCAGAGAAAAAACCCGAATTTGTGCGCGAATACTTACCTGCCGACAGCAATTCGCTGCTGGCGGTAATGAGCGATGTTTTGACTTCGCGCGACCGCATCAATTTAATCGTGTCGTCCAAACACCCGCGCCCGCAATTTTACAGCGCAGATGAAGCCCAAGAGCTGGTGCGCGAGGGCTACAAAGTCATCGAATGGGCATCCACTTGCCACGATGGCGATCCTGATGTGGTGATAGCGGCGGCGGGCACAGAGCCGAATATGGAAGCCTTGGCGGCGGTGAATCTGCTGCATAAACAATACCCTGCGCTGAAAATCCGCTTTATCAATGTGGTGGACATTTTGAAACTACGCCACCCCAGCATTGACCCACGCGGTTTGAGCGATGAAGCGTTTGATGCGCTGTTTACCCGCGATAAACCTGTTGTGTTCTGCTTCCACGGCTATGAAAACATGGTGCGCGATATTTTCTTCCCACGCCACAACCGCAACGTGCGCATTCATGGCTACCGCGAAAATGGCGACATCACCACGCCGTTTGATATGCGCGTGTTGTCGGAAATGGATAGATTCCACGTTGCCAAAGACGCGGCGCAAGCCGTGTACGGCGACAAAGCGGCGGATTTTGCCAACAAGATGGATGAGACGTTGCAATTCCACCGCAGCTATATCCGCGAACACGGCACGGATATTCCCGAAGTGGCGGAATGGAAATGGCAGCCGCTGGCGAAATAAGGCAGCCTGAAAAAGAGTAGGCACTTACATTCGCATATCAAGTGCAACACCGCTGATTAAAGGAGTAAACCTCCCAAA
>CAJPSG010000038.1 GCA_905373195.1 Kingella oralis | reverse complement strand
GCAGCCTGAAACACGTCTTGTGCTACCCCAACATCCAAGCCAGCAACGAAACCCTAATTGCCACGCTAAACGACTGCCTGCTGCCCCAGCTCGCCGAGCGGCTAGACGAAGAACAAGACTGGCAACACATCCTTTCCCCCGGTGAGCTACAACGCATCGGCTTTGCCCGCGTGCTGCTGTCGCAACCCCAGCTTATCCTGCTAGACGAAGCCACCTCCGCGCTCGACGAGCCCACCGAAGCCCACCTCTACACCCTAATCCGCCAACGCCTGCCGCAAAGCATCATCGTCAGCATCGGGCATCGCGGTACGCTGGATGCCTTTCACGACAGCAGCATAGAAATTGCCGCACCGATGGATTGCGGGTAAAGCCGCAAACAAAAGGCAGCCTGAAAGCAAGAAAATAGTTTTCAGGCTGCCTCACTATCTCCAACCATAAAACAGGCAACTCATTGCCCACCACTATTACCACCCCACAAAGGCAGCCTGAAAAGCCCCCCAGCCCCATTTTCAGGCTGCCTTTATGCTAAAATTTGCCCCCCCAATCCACAACCAGAAAGCACATCATGGCAGGCAACACCTTCGGACAACTCTTCACCGTAACCACCTTTGGCGAAAGCCACGGTGCAGGCATCGGCTGCATCATCGACGGCTGCCCGCCCAATCTCCCGCTCACCGAAGCCGACATCCAGCCCGACCTAGACCGCCGCAAACCAGGCACCAGCCGCCACGTTACCCAACGCCGCGAAGCTGACCAAGTAGAAATCCTATCAGGCGTGTTTGACGGCAAAACCACAGGCACCCCCATCGCTCTACTCATCCGCAACACCGACCAGCGCAGCAAAGACTACGGCGCCATCGCCCAACAATTCCGCCCCGGACACGCCGACTACGCCTATTGGCACAAATACGGCACGCGCGACTACCGCGGCGGCGGCAGAAGCTCCGCCCGTGAAACCGCCGCCCGCGTCGCCGCAGGCGCAGTCGCCAAAAAATGGCTGCACCAACAATTCGGCACACACATCATCTGCTGGGTAAGCCAAGTCGGCGAACACCCCATCGCCTTTGAAAACGAAGCCCACATTAACCAAAACCCCTTTTTCGCCGCCAACCAATCGCAAATCGCCGAGCTAGAAGCTTATATGGACAGCGTGCGCAAATCGCTGGACAGCGTGGGCGCAAAACTGCACATAGAAGCCCGCAATGTGCCAGTTGGCTTGGGCGAGCCTGTGTTTGACCGCCTCGATGCCGACATCGCCCACGCGCTGATGTCCATCAACGCCGTCAAAGGCGTAGAAATTGGCGACGGCTTCGGCGTAGTCGCCCAGCGCGGCAGCCAGCACGGCGACGAACTCACGCCACAAGGCTTTGCCAGCAACCACGCAGGCGGCATTGTCGGCGGCATCGCCACAGGGCAAACCATCACCGCCAACTTCGCCATCAAACCCACCAGCTCCATCGCCACCCCGCGCCAGTCCATTGATATTTACGGCAACCCCGTAACCCTCGCCACCCACGGGCGACACGACCCTTGCGTGGGGCTGCGCGCCGCACCGATTGCCGAAGCCATGCTCGCGCTGGTGCTCATCGACCACGCCCTGCGCCACCGCGCGCAAAACGCCGATGTGCGCGTGGCTACGCCTGATATTGCGCGGGGGTAGATTTCAGGCTGCCACTAGAATTTTACAAAAGTTTCAGGCTGCCTTTTGTGTAATGCAAAGGCAGCCTGAAAATTATGCTTTTATCAAAAATGTCTGGGAAAACTATTGTTTAAGCAACGCAATGATTTCTTCTTTGGCAACCAATTCGCGTTCTTTTTGGGCTAGGAGTTCGTCTTTGTGAGCAAGCATAAGTTTAAGTTTTTCAATTTCTATAATGAGCTCGTTAATTTTTCCACTACTTATACTAGTGTGAATATTAGTGCAATAAGTGCTGTTTTCACCAATGACAACCATAAAACTTTGCTCATTTTCCTGAGCCAATTCGTTTAAATTCATTTCAAAAATATCAGCGATTTTTTGTAAACGTGGCAAAGTGAGTTTCGTTTCGCCTCGTTCAATTTTTGCATAACCATTGGCAGACATTTCTAATTTTTCCGCCATTTGTTCTTGCGACCATTGTTTAATTTCTCGGATTAGACGGATTTTTTCGTAGGTTTTCATTTCTTTATTCTTTCGTGGTGGTGAAAATACACAAATTGGGTAAATTGTAAACCATATGATGATGGATTGTGTACTGTTTTATTTTTATAATAATCCCTTAATCATTGATTTCAAGGAATTAAAAATGTCTGAACAATATCAAAACGAATATTCAGAACAAGGTTTGTGGAATAAGATAAAAGAATATTCAAAAACAATAGGAGAGAGTGTTCTTAGTCCTGTATTAACTTTGTATGCTTGTGTTGAGGATTCTAAAAATCCTATACCTACATGGGTAAAAACAACTATTTATAGCGCATTAGGTTATTTTATTTTACCTGTTGATGTAATTCCCGATGTTATCCCAGCGGTAGGTTATACAGATGATGTTGGAGTACTAGCAGCTGCATTGGCAGCAGTGTCCTTATATATCAAACCTGAACATAAGGAATTTGCACAAGAAAAATTAAAGCAGTGGTTTGATTGAATAATAATCTTATGCTACACATTAACACAGAGGCAGCCTGAAAACCATTTCAGGCTGCCTTTTACCCTTTCCCCCATCACGACTGATGCCGTTTCTTCACACTCACCTGCCGTTTTTTCACTTTTCCCCCGCTGTTGCGCACTTTCTCGTCTTTGCGATTTTCCCGCTTCGCAATGCGGTTGCTTAATGTAGCGCGGCGCAGTGGTTTGTTTTTGGTTTGCGCGGCGGTTTCTTCATAGGGGTTTTCGCCCACGTTGTATTGAATCCGCAGCGGCGTGCCTTGCAGGTTAAACGCTTTGCGGAAAGTTTGCGTCAAATAGCGCGTGTAGCTGTCGGAAATTGCGCCGAGCGAGTTGCCGTGTATCACGATAACGGGCGGGTTCATGCCGCCTTGGTGGGCGTAGCGCATTTTGGGGCGCACCAAGCCTGCGCGGGGCGGGGCTTGGCGTTCCACCGCGCTTTGCAGCACACGGGTGATTTTGGGTGTGGGCATATTGATAAACGCGGCGTTGTAGGCAGCCTGAATGCTGTCAAACAAGCCGTCTATGCCGCGTTCTTTCAGCGCGGAAATGTAGTGGAACTTTGCAAAATCAAGGAAATACAGCTTGCGGGCAATGTCGCGCTTGATGTCGTTGCGCCGCTCTTCGCTGATGCCATCCCATTTGTTTACGGCAATCACCAGCGCGCGCCCTGCTTCCAGCGCGAAGCCTGCGATGGTGGCATCTTGGTCGGCGATGTCTTGCTGCGCATCCAACACCAACACGGCAACGTTCGCCGCTTCAATCGCTTGCATCGCTTTAATCACGGAGAATTTTTCCACCGCTTCGTCCACTTTGCCGCGCCGCCGCACGCCTGCGGTGTCAATAATAGTGAACGGCTTGCCTTCGCGCTCAAAATCAATGTGGATGCTGTCGCGCGTGGTGCCCGCCATGTCAAACGCAATCACGCGCTCTTCGCCCAAAATGGCGTTCACCAGCGTGGATTTGCCCACGTTGGGTCGCCCAATCACGGCAAACACGGGGTGTTTATTTTCAGGCTGCGTTTCGTCCGCATCGGGGAAATGCTCCAAGATTTCTTCAATCAGATAGTAAACGCCGTCGCCATGCGCGCCTGAAATAACGTGCGGCTCGCCGAGTGCCAGCTCGTAAAACTCGGCCGCCAGCACGGCGTGATTGCCGCCCTCGCCTTTGTTTACCGCCAAATACACGGGGCGCGGCGATTGGCGCAGGCGGTCGGCGATGATTTTGTCTTGCGGCGTTAAGCCTGTGCGCGCATCCACCAAAAACACGACGGCATCGGCTTCGTCCACGGCTTGCAGGGTTTGCTTTGCCATTTCGTGCAAAATGCCGCTGTCCACAACGGGCTCAAAACCGCCTGTGTCCACAACGAGATAGGGCTTGCTGCCTACTTTGCCGTGCCCATAATGGCGGTCGCGGGTTAAACCCGGCAGGTCGTGCACCAGCGCGTCTTTGGTGCGCGTGAGGCGGTTGAACAAAGTGGATTTGCCCACATTGGGGCGGCCGACTAGGGCGATGGTGGGTTTCATAAGGGTTCTTTCTGTTTCAGGCTGCCTTAATTAGGGGGCAGCAAGCAGGTGTTTCATTGAAAAACACGGGTTGGTTAAATGGGTGGGATGCGTTTTCAGGCTGCCTAAACGGCTCGTTTTTCTTCAAATTCCACTCGTGCATAAATCTCGGCAAGCAATAGCGTGCAGCCGATGCTGGCAAGCGAAATGGTGTCGCTGGCTTGGGTGTAGCTGGTGGCTTTCCAGCCGTCGCTGCGGCGATAAACAAGGGCGGCCATAAAGTCTTGTTCTAAAACGATGTATTCTTGCAAGCTGGGGATTTGGCGGTAGTCATGCAGTTTGAGAGTCAGGTCGGTTTGGCGTGTGCTGTCGGATAAAACTTCAATAATCAGCACGGGTTGGCTGGCTTGGCTGCCTTGGGCTTGGCAATCTATTACGACATCGGGATAGTAATAATTATGCTGGGCTTGCACGCGCCAATCGCTGATAAATGCTTGGCAGGAATGGTTTTTGAGCTGGCTGTGCAACGCGGCATAGACATTGCCTGCGATGAGGTTGTGGTTGCGTGATGCGCCTGCCATTGCCCAAATTTCGCCGTTGATGTATTCGTAGCGCGTGTCGCTTTCTTGGGCGTAGCGGGCTAGGTAGTCCTCTTCGCTGATTTGGCTGGGGGTTTGGGTGAGTGCATTCATTTTCAGGCTGCCTTTTGTGTGGATGCAGGGTGTTTTTCAGGCTGCCTATTGCACATCACATTAGGCAGCCTGAAAACATTGCGGCACATTGTAGTCTATTTTGCGGTTCTACGCCTCGGCAACCGCTTCGCGGGCATAGGTTTTCTCGCAATAATGGCATTTGAGCTTGGTTTGCCCGTTTTGCTGGCGCACATAAAAGCGGCTGGTTACCGGCTCGCTGTGGCTGGCGCAGTTGGCGTTGGGGCAGCTAAACACTTCGCTGATGGTGCCGGGCAGCGAAAGGCGCAGTTTTTGCACCACTTGAAAATCTTGAATCAAATTCACAATGGCTTCGGGGGCGAACAAGGCGAGGCGGTTGGCATCGGCTTCGCTGAATATTACATCTTTGATTTTGATGATGTCTTTGCTGCCTTGCGAGTGGCTGGGCAGGTTGAAGCCCACGGTTACCGCACTGCCGTGGTGCAGCACTTTGAATTGGCGCAGGATGGTGAGCGCCAGCCCTGCGGGGATATGGTCGATAACAGTGCCGTTTTCTATGGCTTCTACACTTAATTGTTTGCTTTTCATGGGGATTTCCTTGTATCAGATTTGAGCTTTGCTCGTTTTCAGGCTGCCTAAAACGGCATCAAACCGTTTCGTTCAACACCAGCGACAACATCGCCATCCGCGCAAACACGCCGTTGGTGGCTTGTTCAAAATAATAGGCGTAGGGCGTGGCATCCACGCTGGGGTGGATTTCGTCCACGCGTGGCAGCGGGTGCAGCACGCGCAAATTGGGTTTGGCGTTGGCGAGCATATCGGCGTGCAGATTGAACTTGCCTTGGATTTTGGCGAATTCTTGTTCGTCGAAGCGTTCACGTTGCACGCGCGTCATGTAAAGGATGTCTGCCCATGCCACCGCGCTTTCCAAATCGGGGAAGATTTGCCACGCCGCGCCTGCTTCGTCCAGCTCTTCGGTGATGTAATCGGGCATAGCAAGTGTGGGCGGCGACACAAAGGCAAATTCGCAGCCAAAGCGTTTGAGGGCTTGGGCGAGCGAATGCACGGTGCGCCCGTATTTCAAATCGCCCACCATGGCGATTTTCAGGTTTTTCAGGCTGCCTTGGGTTTCGTGGATGGTTACCAAATCCAGCAGGGTTTGGCTGGGATGCTGGTTGGTGCCGTCGCCGGCGTTGATAACGGGCACGCGCGAAAATTCGGCGGTTACGCGCGCCGCGCCGTCTTGCGGATGGCGTTGGATAATCGCATCGGCGTAACTGCTGATGATGCGCGCGCTGTCGGCAAGCGTTTCGCCTTTTTTCGCGCTGGTGTTGGCACCATCGGCAAAGCCAATCACCTTGCCGCCCAAGCGTTGCACGGCGGTTTCAAACGAAAGCCGGGTGCGTGTGGATGGCTCAAAAAAACAGCTTGCGATGAGTTTGCCATCTAACAAGCTGGGATTGGGTTCGCTTTTCAATTTGAGCGCGGTGTTGAGCAATAACAGCAGCTCTTCGTCGGTCAAATCGGCGATGGAGATAATGTGTTTTTGGTAGAACGGATTAGACATGGCGGTTTCCTTTGTATGCGGTCCGAGCGGACAAACGGCGGGATTATAGCAATATTTTTTTCAATGTGCTTACATTTTTTTACACGGTGGCAGCCTGAAATGCAAAATGCCGTAAAATGTCAGTTTCTGAATAGCGCGTTGATTGTAAATTCTTTACAATTGCCAATATTCGTCAAGAACCCCATCAAACCTATTTTCAGACTGCCCAAATATGCCAAGGCAGCCTGAAAACTCTCATAAGCGAAACAAGCATGGCAAGAAAATATTTTGGCACCGACGGCATTCGCGGCGAAGTCGGGCGGTTTCCGATTACCCCCGATTTTGTGCTCAAACTCGGCAGCGCGTTTGGCAGCGCATTGGTGAAGCACGATGCAGGGCACAAGCCCACCGTTATCATCGGCAAAGACACGCGCATTTCAGGCTATATGCTAGAAACCGCGCTGGTGGCGGGCTGCACCGCCGCTGGCGTAAACGTGGTGCAAACCGGGCCGCTACCCACGCCCGCCATCGCCTATTTAACCCGCGCCCTGCGTTTGGATGGCGGTGTGATGATTTCCGCCTCGCACAATATGTATAGCGACAACGGCATCAAATTCTTTGCCGAAGGCGGCGTAAAACTGAGCGACGACATGGAACTTGCCATTGAAGCCGAACTGGAAAAAGATTTGCACACGCTGCCCAGCAGCCAGCTTGGGCGCGCCCGCCGCATTGAAGGCGCGGCAGATCGCTACATTGAATTTTGCAAATCCACCTTCCCCAGCCATTTGGATTTATACGGCTTGAAACTGGTGGTGGATACCGCCAACGGCGCAGGCTATCACACCGCGCCCAAAGTATTCCACGAGCTGGGCGCGGAAGTCATCAGCATTGGCGATGAACCCAATGGCTACAACATCAACGATAAAGTTGGCGCAACCTACACCAAAACGCTGCAAGCCGCCGTGTTGCAAAACGATGCGGATTACGGCATCGCGCTGGATGGCGACGGCGACCGCCTGATGATGGTGGACAAAAACGGCGTGGTGTACGACGGCGATAAGCTGATTTACGTCATCGCCAAAGCCCGCGCCGCGCAGGGTTTGGAATTTGGCGGCGTAGTCGGCACGGTGATGAGCAATTTGGGCATGGAAAAAGCCCTTGTCGCGCGTGGCATCGCCTTTGCCCGCGCCAAAGTGGGCGACCGCTATGTACTGGAACAATTGCACGAGCGCGACTGGCTTATCGGCGGCGAATCCTCGGGGCATATCGTGTGCCTAGACAAACACAATACAGGCGATGGCACAATCTCCGCCCTGCAAGTGCTCGCCGCGCTGCGCGAATTGGGGCAAGATTTAGAAACTGCCGTAGATTGGCAGCCCTATCCGCAAACCATGATTAACGTGCACATTGAAAAAGGGCAAGACTGGCAAAGCGCATCGCAAGCGGCGTTGGCGCAAGCCGAGCAAGAATTGGGCGACAGAGGGCGCATTGT
>CAJPSG010000037.1 GCA_905373195.1 Kingella oralis | reverse complement strand
CGGGTAAAGGTTTCAAAGTGGGCTTTGCCTGTGTCTTTGAGGGCTTTATCTAGGGTTTTGATGGTGGCGATGGCTTCGCTTAATGCGTCATAGAGTGCGGGCTGATTGCATTCTTTGGCGTTGCGTCGCCATGTTTGTAGGCTAATCAGCGTGTTGGCGGTGTCGTCTCGGTCTTTGAGGGTGATGATGGTCATGGGGTGTCCTGTGAAAAAGGCAGCCTGAAACGGTGGAATGGGTTTCAGGCTGCCTTGTTGTGTTAGGGCGGTTTGTCAAGAAAAAGCCCTGATTAAACTCATCAGGGCAGGATTTAAGGGTATTGTTTGCTGGCGTGCATAACACGCAAAATCAAAATCTCATGCGATGTAACTTGATACACCAAGATGTAATTGCGATGTGCAACCAATTCTCTTGTTTGTAAAACTTTGCCTGTACGCCCCATATAGGGCATATATGCTAGTTTTTCTGCGGTTTCTACCAATAATTCCGATAAATTCATGGCAGCAATAGGATTGTCTTGCGCGATAAAGTCCTCAATAGCAATTAAGTCATTCTCGGCTTCGGTAGTCCAATTAACTAACAACATTTTTTAGCCTTTGTGCCATTCTTGCTCGCATTCGCGCGACAACCTCATCGTGTGGAATACAAGGTTGGTTGCTGTCTAATGCTTCCTGAACTTTGGCTTTGAGCCAAGTATCGTAATCTTGGGCTTCTTGTTCGGTTTCAAAGTCGTAGTAATTAGGGTCGTCTTTTAAGTTGGTTGCAATGTGATTCATGGTTGTTTTTCCTGTTGTTTGGCATTCGTATTTTAGCAAAAAATCATTGCTCTTATGGTAATTCAATGATGTTCGCCCATTCAATTATTCATTCTGCGCCACTGGCTCGGCTCAATCGGGTTGGCATCGCGCCATAAGCCCAGCTTGGCTTTACGGGCAGCTTTTTCCTCTGGCGCATAACGTGTGCCGCCATAACGGCGATACGCCCATGCGTAACCATCTTTTACCATTTGCTGATTGACGTTCAGGCTGCCCAGTTGAATATCGGCAACGCTGCGCCCGTAGCGGTCGGTGTCGGTGATATTGAGGGTAACGGTTTGGTTATAAACCAAATCGGATAGATGCTTTTTCGCCTGCTGCCCGAAGGCTTGTTGCTTTTCAGGCGCGTCAATGGCGTGGAGGCGTACTTTAAGCGGCTGCTTGCTATCGGTGAGACAAGTAAGCGTATCGCCATCGGCAATGCCTACTACGCGGCAGGTGGTTTGTTGAGAAGCCGTTTGTTGATTGGATGATTTGGCTGCGTTGCTGGCAAAAGAGAATTGACTGGCGGCGTAGGCAAGGGCTGCGCTGGCGAGGGTGGTGAGGATGGCTAGCGTGGGTTTGTGTTTGCGTGGGTTGAGCATGGTGGGGAATGGTTAAGGATGGGGTGGGTTAAAAATACGACGGCATAGGATAAGTAGGCGTTGTTTAAGCCATTTACCATACAGAAAAAAAGACAGCCGTTTCAGGCTGCCTGTGGTCAAGCAATGTTGAATGTATGCCCATTGTCGGGCAGATAAATAATAATCGGCTTCGCTTCCTTGCCATACTACTTGCTTCATGTGTTTGGTGAATGGTGAATGGTGGGCGATTAAAAACTGTTCAAGCTGCCGATATTCAAAATCATTCATTGCCATCAATGCAACATCACGCCAACAGAGCGCATAGTGTGGTTCGGTATCGTAGGATTTGGTGGGCAGCGCGTATTGTTCAACTTGGTTGTGGGAAATATGATTAGGTGGTGTGATATAAAGCGTGCTGCGTTTTAAGGCGATGCGTAGATAATAAAGGCTGTGGCGAAGCTCATCAGGTATCATGGGAACTCCTAACATGAATGAATTGAATTATTTGCAACAAAGTAGATTATTTAATCAATAAAGCAATACGATTCATACAAATAATAAAAATCACTGCCACTTTTAGGTCTCCAATTTGTTTATTTGAGAGCATGCGATTGATGCACATATACACGTGAAAATGTGTTGGCTTTTGGCATTCTAGTCGATTGAGCAGTTGCCAATCCATCCCATATTGTTTAACTGTGCTGATGATGTCTTCACCACTTTCACAATCAGGAACGGCGCAAATGGGATTGCCTTTTAAATCAAACAGCCAAGGATTATCGGGTGATAAGGCGAGTAGGTGTTGGGTAAGCTGTTGCTGCACCATGGGCAATACGGTTTGGTGTAGATGCGCAATTTCATTTGCGGGGATGTATTCAATATGGCAACGTGGCTCTTGATTGAAATAAGCAAGTTGCAGACATAGGGCTTCGGCAGCTTGTTGGGCTTCGGTGATGCGTTCGGCATGGCTGGCGGTATAGCCTAGATAATTTTCGTCTTGCAGGTGAATTTGCCAGCCATCGTTGAGGAGTTGCAATAATAAAGTGGCGGTTGGGTTGCTGGGGATGGGGTTGGCTTCCATGTTGGTTTCCTTGTGAAAGGCAGCCTGAAAGTTATTTTTCAGGCTGCCTTGTTTCATTTGCCTACGCCCGCCCACGCAGCGCGTAATACGTTGCCACAGGGTCGTAATACAGTTCGGTCATGTAGGTATGCTTGAAGAAACATACCACATCAATCGTGGCGCGCACGGTGTTGAGGATGTACTCATACGGCATGGCTTTGCCTGCTGCCGATTCCATTGCCAGTTGGGCGATGCGGTAATGCACGCTGCGGGCATCGTTAGCATGGACGGAAGTTAAACCGCCGGGGTGTCCTGTATTTAGGGCGGAGAGATAATCCCATGCTTCGTCGCCGCGTAGCTCGGTAAGCAGGATGCGGTCGGGTTTGAGCCGCATACAAGAAGCGATGATTTGCTTGGCGGTAATGTGTTCTTTGTAGAACAAATGGGCATGGTTGGGGTGGTTGGGGGTGTCTAGCTCGTGGGTGTCTTCAATGGTGATGAGACGGGTGTCGCTGGGGATTAAATCCACTAGCGATTTGGTAAACGTGGTTTTGCCCGAACCTGTGCCGCCCACCATGCAGATGTTGAGTTTTTGGGCGATGGCAATGCGAAAAAAGGTTTCTAAATCGCGGTTGGCTTTGGCTTCCAGCATTTGGTATTGCCAATCGGCAAGGGGCACGTCGTGCGGCAGCTTCATTTGGTCGGCAATGTCGGCGAAATGGCGGCTGTTTTGGTGTAGGGTGTCTTGGGTGGTTTCGGAGGTGGCTTCGGTGGGGTTTTCAGGCTGCCTGAAATCCTCTGCTTTGCCGTGTTCGGAATAGTCCACGAAGGCTTGTAGGCGATTTGTTTTGATGTAATCGCCTAGGCTGAATCGGCTGGTGGAGGGTTTGCGAATGGCGAATACGGCGGTTTTGTCTTCGCAGCTAGGCGGCAGCATGATGTGCCCGCGCTCGCCGTCGGGAAGGGTTACGGAGTGGATGGGGTTTTCGTAATCAATATTTCTCTTGTTAAAAATGGCTAGTGTATTAGCAAGCTGTATGAGCTTGGCAAGTTCCCAATCGGGACGTTCAATGCGGTGTCTGCCATCGGCATCTTCTAAAAATACTTCGTGGGGGCGGTTAATGGAAATTTCGGTGAGCGTGGGATTTTGTAGGTATTCGGTAATGCCCAGTTTGTTTAATAGCGAGCGGGCGGATGTGGAATTGTCGTAGGACATGGCTTTCTTTCAAGGGAACAAAATAGGCAGCCTGAAATTAGGTTTTTCAGGCTGCCTTTGAGTGGCTATTACTGGCGCACACGTTGCACTTGCGCGGGCAATTCTGTTTGCGGTGGGCGCAGCTTCACGTTTTCATAGACATCGCTAAAATCAATATCGCGCGCCACAAAAATCGTGATTTCTGTGCCTTGGTTCACATAGCCCGTAGGCGGTATGTTGATGTTATTTTGCAGAATTTGGCTGGCAAGGCTTTGCACCGCTTGCGTGGTGTTGTCGTAGGTGATGATGCGGGTTTCATTATCTGAGTCGCTTACGCTGTTGTTGTTACGGCGGTTGTTGCCATAGGCAATCACATCATCAATCATGCTAATCAACACTGCGCCGCCAATGCGTTTCCAAAAATGATTATTCACTTTGGCAGGGTGTCCTGCTGCGCCCAGTTGGTCTGCGCCCAAACTATCCAATTTCACGATTACGCCTGTTGGCGTGCGCAATTCGCCCCATTGTGCAAACACGCGCGTTTGCCCTTGCATTAAAGCAGCGGTTTGTTCGCCAATCACGATTGAGCCACGCTCGATTAACAGCGTTTTGCCGTTGGAGGAATACACATCTTTGCTTACTTGGCAGCGGGTGAAACCGGGGAAGGTGGTAACAATTTTGGTAGTGGTAACGCAAGGAATGGCTGTGGCTCGTGCAAGCTGATAGCTCAAATTACCCTGTTGTTGCGCCAAATTGGGCGCATAAACGCCCCCTTGCAAACGGCTGGATAACCCGCCATTATCCGCAGGCATCAAGCTGCTGGCAGGGATGGCTTCGCCCTCCATGGTTGTGTAGGCAACAGGATTCGTGGTAGTGGCAGAAGAGGATGATGAATCGCCTTGCTGTTCCACTTTAATCACCACATCGCCCTCGCCTTTGCGTTGGCGAATAGCCACTTGGGGGTCTTCGGCTGGCTCGCTGGCGGCGGGCGGTTCTTTGTCTTGCTCATCATCAGAGGATGCAGGCTCGCTGGAAGCCTCGCTATCGGGGGCAGAAGCGGGGGTACTTTGTCGCTCGCTATCCAAAATCTCTTCTTTGTCGTTTTTGAAATTTTTGCCGTTAGCGGAAGTATCTAGCACTTCTTTTTTCTCTTCGGGTTTGCTTTCGTCTTTGGAAAAATAGCTCATCAATCCACCGATTACCATAGCAACGGCAACGAAAACACCTAAAAATTTAACCACAAGGGTTAAAGAGCTTTTCTTTTTCACCGTTAAATCAACAGGTGCGCCGTAACCCAAATCTTGATTGTTTTGTTGAGAGGGTTCATTTGAATGGCTCATTGCAACACTCCTTTTTGTAAACGAACTGTGCCTGCTTCGGTTGTGCCTAGCTTGTTGAATTTGCCCTCAGGGTCGTAACCACGGTTTTCAATGCCGAGAACGGCTTTGCCTTGGCGTAACACAAAGTGTTTGGCGGTTTCATGGATAATCAGGGTGTCGTTTTCCACATGAGCGTTAATGGCGGCTTCGCTGCCATCGTCATTCACACGGAACACAGCAGGCAAGGCTTTGCTGTTGTTGTAACGCAAAAAGGTAAAGCGTCCGTTGTCAAAAATTTCGCTTGGGCTTAATGTTTTGTCGCCTCGCCCCCAATAATTGTGATTGTGTTGAGCAACGGTATCGGCATCTACACCGTAGCGGTTCAGCATGGCGGCAACACGCTCTTCTTTAAGCTGTTGGGCACGACGAGCAGCCGCCTCTTCTGCGGGATAACGAAAACGCAGCACATAGGTAGTGGCTTGCCCTTGTTTGGCTGTATGCAGCCTGAACGCATAGATGCGCCCTTTATTGCTGGCAATAATCATGTTGGTATCGGAGTCTTGGTCGGTTTTGGGTTTGAAAAACAGATGTCGTCCACGCACATCCATTTTCCATGCGCCGCCATCGCCCATGCCTAAACCTGAATCTGTCTCATCGTTTACGGTTTCGCCCTCGGCAAGTTGCACCATCGTTACTTCGCCTAGGCGTGTGCGAATATTGACTACGTTGTCGGGGTTGTAATTGGTGTATTGAATGCGGGCATCATAGGCAGTGCGTTTGGGATTTTGTTCGGCATAGGCAGCCTGAAAAGGCAAAGCCGCCAAAACGGCGGCAAGGCATAATGTTGTTTGGCACAATGTTTTCATAAACTATCCTTATGGCGCAGCTTCGGGGTCTACGCGATAGCTGGTTACTTGGAAGCCCAATGGGTTAATTAAGCGGCTGGCTTCTTTCATGGGCGTGGCTTTAAACTCAAACGCCACGGTTGCAATCAATTTTTCAGGGGGTGCGGGCGTGGTTTCGGTTTCGCCTGTAATCGGCATCATTTGCTTCACAAAGCGCACTTGCGCCACATCGCCCACAAAGGAAATATTGGTTACTTTGGCAACCACTTTAAAACGATTTTTCAGCACCTTATGCGGTGCATTGTTGCTGTTGTAGATGTTTTTGAACGGAATTTGCACTTCGGGCGCAGACATCAATAGCGTGTTGTCGTAAGACATTTGAACCGTATTCCAATCGTAGCTTTCGCGTTGGCGCACATATTCAGCTAGCCAATATTTGTTTACCACTTCGTCATAGTGCATCTGCTTGTCTTTAATGCTGGTAATAATATCCACTGCGCCCGTGGTTTCATTGACCCGCGCCACATAAGGCACAGCTTCTTTAAGCGGGGTTAAACCCATTACGGCTGCGCAAGCCACACCTGCCACCACCAATGCGCCCACCCCAAAACGCCGCCAGTTTTTAGCAGACGAGAGCGCGGAATCCACAATGGTTTTTTCAAATCCCGCGCCCATTTTCATCATTTGCATCACTTGGGCATTGGTGGATTTTTTCTTTTCCACTTCCTGCTGTTCAGCGGAAAGTGGCGCGGTTGATGGCTTATTTTTCTTGCTTAGAAACATGGTGAGCGTCCTTGGGTTGAGTCAATGAATGGTTGGGGTTAAGCGGAAAAGGTGTGCCATAGGGTTTAGGTGGCTTGGCTGCGCAGGCAGCAAGGGTGAACACCAAGGCAGCCTGAAACAGCGATACAGCAAATTTCATAAAACACTCCATCAATAAAAAACCGCTCCATGTGAGCGGTGGATACAAAATTTTCAGGCTGCCGAAACAAACCTGAGCAGGAAAATATAGCGGTTTATTGTGCGACCTATTGCGCCAACAAGTCGCACAATAAACCGCTATCTACTTGAAGCAGATAGCGGCTCAATTACATGGTGCTGCGTGGGATGGGAGAGCCCATCGCCCGCCCATTTACCAAGGCGCTCCATTGTTTACCTAAAAACAAATCTTTGATGGTTACGGTGTTGCCATAGCGGTCTCGGATAAAAACCGTGTATGAGCCTGTGAGCCAGCTAAATAGGCTGGGGCGGAACAATACTTGGTCAAAGTTTTCCCAGCGAACGCCTTCAATGCCTGCGCTCCAAGGGAAATAACCGTGGAGAAACCACACGCCCTCATCATCCGTGTAGGCTTTAAATTGAATCAGGCGATAGAGGCAGTAAATAAAACAGGCGATTGAACCGCCTACAAATAATCCAATGGCAACATACTTGGCTGCCGTCTCCCCTAACGTGAGATGAACCAACCCCGCCATCGCGCCCCCTGCTGTTGAAATAATCAGCGCACCAAACAGCAAAAACATGATGATGAAGCGGATGTAGCCAATCCAAGAAATACGAGCAGAGAAGTTTTGAGTTGCCATAAATTATCCTTTAATGAAGATTAAGATGGGCGGGTGTTGGCAGAGATTGAACCACCCGATGCGGGGCGTGCGGGACTATGCTGTTTCATGGCGGCAGAAAATGCCCTACCAAATGCGCCACCGCCTGCGACGATGGAACGCGCAAATCCTTGTACGGCTGCACCACCTGTTAAAGATGAAGCAATGGAAGGAATATTCCATGCCACAATCAGAAAAACAATGGTTTGCACAATCAGCATGGGAATCATGGCTTCAATCATGACAGAATCATACCAATTTCCCTTAACTATTTCGTCAATGGCTTTGGTAAACACTTTCATTTGCACAACAGTTAAAAGCACAAACATGGTGCAAGTAATGATGTGATTTAAGCATTGCCCCGCCCAGTTGATGCCGTATTGTCGTGTAGAAGGAAACAACAAGCAACCCACAAAAAATGCGCCCAACATCAAAACAAATGCCAGCGATATTTTGGCTACCATGTAATAAGCAA
>CAJPSG010000036.1 GCA_905373195.1 Kingella oralis | reverse complement strand
TTGCCGAGCTGTTTAACAAGCCGGTGATGAATTTTGGCGAGTACGACAGCAAGCGTTTGGGCGCGTTGCGTAATTTCGCGGTGAACGACGGCATTGAAATTATGGTGATCAATATCCAGTCGTTTGAAAAAGACGGCAATGTGATCAACCAAGTGAACGAAAGCGGCGATGCGCCGATTCATTGGATTCAGCAAACGCGCCCGATTGTGATTGTGGACGAGCCGCAAAATATGGAAACGGAAAACCGCCTTGCCGCGCTGGATTTGCTCAACCCGCTGTTTACCCTGCGCTATTCGGCAACGCATAAAAACAGCCGCCATAAGGTTTACAGCCTCAATCCCGTTGAAGCCTACAACCAAAAGCTGGTGAAGCAGATTGTGGTGCAGTCGGTTTTGGCGGAAAACGACAGCAACGGCGCGTTTGTGGAACTGGTGGAAATACCGCCGGCAAAAGGCAGCCTGAAAGCCAAGTTAAACATTCATTACCGCGATAAAAAGGAAACCAGGAAAAAGACGGTTACGGTAAAAAGCGGCGATGATTTGTTTGACAAATCGGGCGGCGTTGAAGCCTACCGCCACGGCTATATCGTGAACGGTTTGGATGCGGAAGATGAGATTGTCGAGTTTTCCAACGGCCTGCAAATCAGCCGCGCCGACAATCAGGACGCGCTGCAAGACGAAGTGATGAAAGCGCAGATCCGCTGCACCATTGAAGAGCATTTGAAGCGCGAGAAAAAGCTCAAAGCGCAAGGGATTAAAGTGTTGTCGCTGTTTTTTATCGACAAAGTGGAACACTACCGCACGGCAGACGGCAGCGCAGGCAAGTTTGCGCAATGGTTTGACGAAATTTACCGCGAGCTGGCGGGCGAAGATTCAGACGGCGTACACAACGGCTATTTTTCGCAGGATAAAAACGGAAAATTTAAAGATACCAAAGGCGACACACAAGCCGATAACGACACTTATCATTTGATTATGCGCGACAAGGAAACGCTGCTTTCCTTTGCGAGCCCCTTGCGTTTTATCTTTTCCCATTCCGCACTGAAAGAGGGCTGGGACAATCCCAATGTATTCCAGATTTGTACGCTCAACGAAACCCGTTCCGCGATTAAAAAACGGCAGGAAATCGGGCGCGGGCTGCGGCTGGCGGTCAACCAAAACGGCGAACGCGTGCGCGATGAGAGCGTGAATGTGTTGACCGTGATCCCCAATGAAAGCTATGAGAGTTTCGCCGCCAATCTGCAACAGGAATACGAAGACGAATGCGGCATCAAATTTGCCGCCAGCAATATCAAAGACGGGCGCAAACGCAAAACGCAGACTTTCCGCAAAAACTTCCCGCTTGACCCCGAATTTCAGGCGATTTGGCAGAAACTCGACCGCAAACCGCGTTACCGCGTGCAATACGATACGGCGGAATTAGTCAAACAAGCCGCCGATGCCGTTTTCAGGCTGCCTGAAATCCACGCGCCGAAAATCCAAACGCGCAAGGCGAAAATCGAAATCAACGAAGCCAAACAAGAGCAGGCGTATCAGCTTGAAGCCAAAGAAACCGCCAGCGGCAGCCTGAAAACCGAAACGGCGTTTGCCATTCCCGATATTTTGGGCGAAATCCAAAGCAAAACGGGTTTAACACGGCGCACGGTGTTTGACATCCTCAAAGCGTCCAAACGCTTGAACGATGCGGCAAACAATCCGCAACGCTTTATCGATTTGGCGGCGGAAAAAATCAACCGCTGCCTGCACGCGCTGATGAGCGAAGGCATTGTTTACGAGTTGACCGACAACGAACAATACCGCCAAGAACTGCTGCGCAACCTGCAAAAAATGGAAAACGAAGGCGAAGAGTTTTATTTTGACGACAAGACCACGTTTACCGTGCAAAACGGGCAAAAAACCATCGCCGAAAACTATATCCCGCTGGATTCGGAAACCGAGCAAAAATTTGCCGCCGACTGCGAAAACTACGAAAACGTATCGCTCTATTTCAAACTGCCGCGCTGGTTCAAAATCCCCACGCCGCTGGGCAATTACAACCCCGATTGGGCGGTAGTGAAGCAAAACGGCGAAAAAGCCTATTTTGTTGCCGAGACCAAAAACACCGGCCAAGGCATACAAAACGGTGTGGACGAGAGCAGGCTGCGCGAAGACGAGCAGCTCAAAATCCGATGTGCCCGGGCGTGTTTTGAGAAGGTGCAGGAGGTGGAGTATCGGGTAGCTGAAAAGCTGGAAGAACTATAAAGACAAATAAAAATCGGATTTCCCCACACAGGAGAAATCCGATTTTCTATTTTCAGGCTGCCTTAAACAGCCCAAGTTGATTAACCCTTGCGAGCCGCTGTTACTTCAGCAGCCACGTTAGCAGGTGCTTCGGCGTATTTCGCAAACTCCATAGAGTAGGTAGCGCGACCTTGGGTAGCCGAACGCAGGTCAGTTGAATAACCAAACATTTCAGCCAAAGGCACTTCGGCGCGTACTTTTTTGCCGCCAATGCCATCGTCGTCCATACCCAACACGATGCCGCGACGACGGTTCAAGTCGCCCATCACATCGCCCATGTAGTCTTCGGGCGTTTCCACCTCAACCGCCATAATCGGTTCAAGCAACACAGGCGATGCTTTGCGCATACCTTCTTTAAACGCTTGTGAAGCCGCCAATTCAAATGCCAGTTGTGAAGAGTCCACATCGTGATACGAACCGAATACCAAGCGGACGCGCACATCCACCACAGGGAAGCCTGCCACCACGCCGTTTGGCAAGGTGTCGCGGATACCTTTATCCACAGATGGGATAAATTCGCGTGGAATCACGCCGCCTTTAATCTCGTCAATAAATTCGTAGCCTGCGCCACCGGGTTCCATCGGCTCCATTTTGATGACCACATGACCATATTGACCTTTACCGCCAGATTGTTTGACGTGTTTGTATTCCGCTTCCACTTCTTTGCGAATGGTCTCACGGTAAGCCACTTGGGGCGCACCGATGTTGGCTTCCACCGCAAATTCGCGTTTCATGCGGTCCACAATAATTTCCAAGTGCAATTCGCCCATACCAGAAATAATGGTTTGACCTGATTCTTCATCAGTACGCACGCGGAAAGAAGGGTCTTCTTTTGCCAAACGGTTCAAAGCGATGCCCATTTTTTCTTGGTCGGCTTTGGTTTTTGGCTCAACGGCAACGTGGATTACAGGCTCAGGAAACTCCATGCGTTCCAAGATAATGGGCGCATCTTCGGCGCACAAAGTTTCGCCTGTGGTAACGTCTTTCAAGCCGATGGCTGCGGCGATGTCGCCCGCGCGTACTTCTTCAATCTCGTCGCGGTCGTTCGCGGTCATTTGCACCAAGCGACCAATGCGTTCGCGTGTGCCTTTTACTGAGTTGACAACCGTATCGCCAGATTTCAAAACGCCTGAATACACGCGGATAAAGGTTAAGTTACCCACATATTTGTCGTTCATCATTTTGAATGCCAATGCGGAGAATTTCTCTTCATCGCTGGCTTGGCGCGTGGCTTTGTCGCCGTTGGGCAATTCGCCTGCCACAGGTGGAATGTCGGTAGGCGCGGGCAGCAATTCAACCACCGCGTCCAACATACGTTGTACACCTTTGTTTTTAAAAGCAGAACCGCACAACATAGGTTGGATTTCGCCGTTCAAAGTGCGGGTGCGCAATGCGCCAACGATTTCTTCTTCGGTCAACTCTTCGCCGCCCAAGTATTTATCCATCAGCTCTTCGCTGGCTTCTGCGGCGGCTTCAATCATGTTTTGACGCCATTCTTCGGCAGTTGCTACCAAATCAGCAGGGATGTCGCCGTAAGTGAAGGTTACGCCTTTGTCTTCTTCGTTCCAAATGATGGCTTTCATTTTCAACAAATCCACCACGCCTTCGAAATTATCTTCCGCGCCCACGGGAATCACGATGGGCACAGGGTTAGCGCGCAAGCGGGTTTTCATTTGTTCCACCACGCGGAAGAAGTTCGCGCCTTGGCGGTCCATTTTGTTCACAAATGCCAAGCGGGGCACTTTGTATTTATTGGCTTGGCGCCATACGGTTTCAGATTGGGGTTGTACGCCACCTACTGCGCAATAAACCATAACCGCACCATCCAACACACGCATAGAACGCTCTACTTCAACGGTAAAGTCCACATGCCCTGGGGTGTCAATGATGTTAAAGCGGTGTTCTGGGAACTGGTTTGCCATACCTTTCCAGTATGACGTTACCGCTGCGGAAGTAATAGTGATACCGCGCTCTTGTTCTTGTTCCATCCAGTCGGTGGTGGCTGCGCCATCGTGCACTTCGCCCAATTTGTGGGTTAAGCCTGTGTAGAACAAAATACGTTCGGTGGTAGTAGTTTTGCCCGCGTCAATGTGGGCGGAAATACCGATGTTGCGGTATAGGTTAATAGGGGTTTTACGAGCCATTTAATTATCCTCTCGGTATTAGAAACGGAAGTGAGAGAAGGCTTTGTTGGCTTCTGCCATGCGGTGTACTTCTTCGCGTTTTTTCATTGCGCCGCCGCGACCTTCGGCTGCGTCAATCAATTCGCCAGCAAGGCGCAAATCCATGGATTTTTCGCCACGTTTGCGGGCAGCATCGCGTACCCACCGCATTGCCAATGCCAAACGGCGTGCAGGGCGCACTTCAACAGGAACTTGATAGTTGGCACCACCTACGCGGCGGCTTTTCACTTCTACAAGCGGTTTGGCGTTGTTAATGGCTTCGTTGAATACTTCAATCGCTTCTTTGCCTTGTACTTTTTTGGCAATTTGTTCCAATGCGCCGTATACGATGCGTTCTGCAACGGCTTTTTTGCCGTCAATCATCAATACGTTCATGAATTTGGACAATTCTACGCTGCCGAATTTTGGATCAGGCAGAATCTCGCGCTTGGGGACTTCTCTACGTCTTGGCATTTTAATTCCTTAATCTATTCAGTTGGGGCATTCCCATGAATGCTCATACGGGGCATTCACTTACTCGGCGGCTTTTTTCAGGCTGCCGATGTGCCAGTTGGTTTAACAAATTATTTAGGGCGTTTTGCACCGTATTTAGAACGAGCTTGTTTACGGTCTTTCACGCCTGCGGTATCCAAAGAACCACGAACGGTGTGGTAACGCACACCTGGCAAGTCTTTTACACGACCGCCACGAATCAGCACCACGCTGTGTTCTTGCAAGTTATGACCTTCACCGCCGATGTATGAAATCACTTCAAAACCGTTGGTCAGGCGCACTTTGCAGACTTTACGCAAGGCTGAGTTTGGTTTTTTGGGGGTTGTGGTGTAAACACGGGTGCACACGCCGCGTTTTTGCGGGCAGGCTTCCAGTGCGGGAACTTTGTTCACATAAACAGGTTTTTGACGACCTTTGCGAACTAATTGGTTGATAGTTGGCATATTTTTCTTTTCCTGTTGAATAAAAAATACTTGCTAGCACCATGCCAGCAAGCCACGCATTATAGTATTTTTGCAAAATATTGGTCAATAAGGGATTTTGAGGCAGCCTGAAAATGAGATGGGGGGAACTGGGTGGGAATGATTTTTCAGGCTGCCTTATGGGGCGGATGTGGCGGTTTGCTTTAAATGCTGTTCAATCACATCGGCGATGCGTTGGCTTGCGCCGCGATGTTGCACCAAATAGACGGCGGCTTTGGCGGCTTGTTGCGCGTGGATTTCAGGCTGCGCAAGTTGCCGGGTTATGGTTTGAACGAGTTCGGCTGCGCTGTGGATTTGTTGGGCAACGCCTGCGGCAAGGGCTTCTTGGCAGGCAGCCTGAAAATTGTAAATGGACGGGCCGAACAGCACGGGTTTGCCGCATTGCAAGGGTTCGATGATGTTTTGGCAGCCCGTGTTTACAAGGCTGCCGCCGATGAACACGATGTCGGCAGCCTGAAAATAGGCATACATTTCGCCCATGCTGTCGCCTATCCACACTTGGGTGTCGGGGCGAATGGGGGCGTTGTCGCTGCGTTTTTGGGTTTTGAAACCGCGCTGTTGGGCGAGGTGATAGGCAGCCTGAAAACGCTCGGGGTGGCGCGGGATGAGAACGAGCAGCGTGTCGGCGTGCGGTTGCCATGCGTTGAGGATGAGTTCGGCTTCGTCTTGCCCATCTTTTTCGCGCAGACTGGCGGCGAGGAAAACGCGGCGGTTGCCGATTTTTTGGCGAAATTGGGCGGCTAGTTCGCTGGATAGCGGCGGGATGGGAATATCGTATTTGGTGTTGTCGCAAACGATGGGGGCAGGTGCGCCGAGTTGTTGCAGGCGTTGGGCATCGGCGGAGGTCTGGGCGCAGATGGCGGTGAGCTGGCGCAGGGCGGGGCGGATAAGGCTGGCGATTTTTTGGTAGCTGCGCTGGGATTTTTCGGATAGGCGGGCGTTAGCGAGAAAGAGCGGAATGCGGTGGTTGAAGCAGCCTGAAATCAGGTTTACCCACAGTTCGGTTTCCATTAACACGCCAAATTGGGGGCGGTGTTCGCGCAGAAATTGTTCTACCCAATCGCGGCGGTCGTAGGGCAGATAGCGGCATTGGGCTTGCGGATAGAGTTGCGCGACGGTAGCGCGTCCTGTGGGCGTCATTTGAGTGAGCAGTAGCGGAGCGTTGGGGAAACGACGTTGCAATTCGGCAATAAGCGGCTGTGCGGCGCGGGTTTCGCCTACGGAAACGGCGTGTATCCAAATGGGTTGTTGCACGGGGCAGGGGTGCGGTGCGCCGAAGCGTTCGTTCCAATGTTCAAGGTAGGCGGGATTTTTGCGCGCGCGTTTGCGCAGATAGCGGCGGATGAATGGGGGCACGATGCGCCAGAGGGCGTTGTAGAGAATGGGGAGCAGCATTTTTAAACGGTAAACAAAAAATTCAGGCTGCCTATTTTAACAGGCAGCCTGAAAATGTTTTGAACGATTAGTCAACCAAAGTGAGTTTGCCGTTCATAGTAGCGTAGTGGCCAGGGAATGAGCAGTAGTACTCGTATGCTTCGCCTTTTGCCAATTTAGATACGTCAAATGTTACGCTGTCTTGCTCGCCACCGCTCAACAATTTGGTGTGTGCAATCACGCGCTCATCGCCAGCTTTAACGTAGTTATTTGCTTCGCCAGCAGTTTGACCATCAGCCAATATGCCGTCTTTGTCGGCAGCTTTGGACACTACTACGTTATGACCCATTGCTGATTTAGGCATTTTGCCTTCGTGTTTCAGGGTGATTTTGTATTGTTTGCAGCTTGATTTTACTTGGATTTCTTTGGGGTCAAATTTCATTGCGTCATCGCTTACGATAACGGCTTCGCATTCGCCACCAGCGGCTGCGGGAGCGGCAGCTGCGGTTGAAGCGGCAGCAGGGGCGGCTTCTGTTGCATGGGCAGCAGGAGCAGCCCCAGACGCAGCGGACGCAGCTTCTGATGCAGCAGCATCAGAAGCAGGTGCGGCTTCTGATGCAACGGCAGTAGCAGCGGTAGATGCTGATTCAGCAGGTTGCGCAGGTTTGTTATCGCCACAAGCAGTTAGCGTTAATGCTGCGGCTGCGATGAGACCTAGATAAATTTTCATAATAGTCTTCCCTTTAAGTATGATGATATTTAAGTTCGTTTCTTGATTTAGAACAAACTTGCCTTTGACAAGGGCGCGATTATGCCCCCAGTCAATGGGATTTCATTTGATATAAATCAAGTTTTCCGTTAATTATTGTTAGCGTTGCGGTTGTTTTTGACCAAATTTTGCAATGCTGTGGCGAGCTTGGGATGATGGGCCACTTTTTGGGCGGTTTGCGCAAAGCTGTTAAGGGCGCGTTCGCTAAGGTGGAAATTTTTGCTTTTGGGGGCTTCGGGATTGTGCGGGCGCGTTTTGATTTGGATGCGGGCGATGCTGGGGTCAAGTTCCTGCAACTGTGGCAACAGGTTGGGCAGTAGCATTTTGAGACG
>CAJPSG010000035.1 GCA_905373195.1 Kingella oralis | reverse complement strand
TTGCTTTGATGCCGCTTGATTTTTTTCGGCAGCATACTTTCTAGGACACCACCAATTTATGATTGGCAGGGCAAGTAGCCAGCGTTTCAAACATGGCGTTCAAATTGCGCTGCAAATGCGACCACACATCTTGGTTATCGCGCAAGGTTTCATCGTTAAACGCCGCCAAAAAATCGGCGTATTGCTGCTCAAACAGCGTTTCAAACAAATCTTCCTTATTTTTAAAATGCCAATACAACGCGCCGCGCGTAACGCCTGCTTGCTGGGCAATCGCCTGCAATGAAGCGCGGGTTACACCATCGCGCCAAAAAACTTCCAAGGCGGCATCCAGCAAATGTTGGCGTGTTCTTGTGGCTTCGGTTTTGGTTTTTCGCATGAGGCGACCCCCCTATGTTTTGTTTTTAAAAAATTTAATCAACATACATCAATGTATGTATAATACCGCGTTTTACCAAACCTTGAAAGGCAGCCTGAAACCAAAGCATTGGGTTTTCAGGCTGCCTGCAAATGCTTCAATCATAGTCAAACAGGAAAACAAGTATGACAGCACAACCTTGGCGTATCGCCGTGTTAGCCGCGGCTACATCGTTAGCACTTGCCGCGTGCAACGGCAAAGACGGCGCAAGCGCACAGCAGCAAGGCGCAGGCGCAAAACAGCAAATGCCCGCCCCCACCGTGAGCGTGCTGACGGTTCATCCCGAAAACGTATTGCTGGAAACGGATTTGCCCGGCCGCTTGGAAGCCGTGCGTTCTGCGCCGATTATTCCGCAAGTGTCGGGCATCGTGAAACGCCGCTTGTTCCAAGAGGGCGACACCGTTCGCGCGGGTCAGCCTTTGTATCAACTGGATGATGCCAGCTATGTTGCCAACCTAGAAAGCGCGCGCGCCAGCCTTGCCAGCGCACAAGCCGCGTTAGCCAAAGCCAACGCCGATGTGTCGCGCTATCAGCCTTTGGTGGCCGCCGATGCCATCAGCAAACAAGAATGGGATGCCGCCCTTGCCGCGCAACGCTCCGCCCAAGCGCAAGTGAAATCCGCCAACGCCGCGATTAAAGCCGCGCAAGTGAACGTGAACCACGCGCACATCACCGCACCAATTTCAGGCGTAATCGGGCAATCGCTGGTAACCGAGGGCGCGTTGGTAAACGCCAACAGCACACAAATGGCGTTGATTACCGAAAACGACAATCTATATGTCAATATCAAACAATCTGCCAGCGATATGCTGAAACTGCGCAAACAGCTTGCCTCGGGCGACCGCGTGGCAAACGAAAGCGTGGAAGCGAGCGTGATACTGGAAGACGGCAGCGAATATCCGCACAAAGCGCGTTTGCTGTTTGCCGATTCAACGGTGGACGAAAGCACAGGGCAATTCACCATCCGCGCCATCGTGCCCAACCCTGAACACGTTTTGATGAACGGTTTATACGTTCGCGTGAAATTGCCGCTGGCGGGCGTAACCAATGCCTTTGTTGTGCCGCAACAAGCCGTTACGCGCGGTCAAACGGATACTGTGATGGTGGTAAACGCGCAAGGCGGTATGGAGCCGCGCGTGGTAAAAATCACAGGGCAAAAAGGCACCAACTGGGTGATTAGCGAAGGCTTGAAAGCAGGCGACAAAGTGATTGTGGACGGCACCATGATTGCAGGGCAAATGATTGCGCGAACCGGCGCAAACAAGGTGCAAACCAAAGAATGGCAGCCTGAAAACGCATCTGCGCCGCAAGCAGCCGCATCGGGCGCAAATTCTGCCACCCCAACGCCTGCCGCCGCATCGGCAGAAAAAGCCGCCGCATCCGAAATTCAGGCAGCCTCTGCCGCCAAATAAGGAATAAAACATGGCTAAGTTTTTTATTGACAGACCGATTTTCGCGTGGGTGATTGCGATTTTCATCATGATTGCGGGGGTCATCGGCATTCGCAATCTGCCCATTTCGCAATATCCGTCCGTTGCCGCGCCCAATATCACGCTCACCGCCACCTACCCCGGCGCATCGGCAAAAGTGATGGAAGACAGCGTATTGGCGGTGATTGAGCGCAATATGTACGGCGTGGAAGGCTTGGATTACATGACCACTTCCGCCGATTCCAGCGGCAGGGGCAGCGTAACGCTCACGTTCACGCCCGAAACCAACGAAGACTTGGCGCAGATGAACGTGCAAAACAAGCTCTCGGAAGTAACCGCCTTGCTGCCTTCCACCGTGCAACAAAACGGGATTACCGTATCCAAAGCACGCTCCAACTTCCTGATGGTGGTGTTCCTGCAATCGGAAACCAAATCGTCCGAAGAGCTGCTGGACTATGCGCAACGCAACGTTGTACCCGAGCTGCAACGCATTGACGGCGTGGGCAACGTGCGCTTGTTTGGCGCGCAGCGCGCTATGCGCGTGTGGGTAGACCCTGCCAAATTGAAAAATTACAACATTTCCTTTGCCGACGTAACCGCCGCCATTTCCGCGCAAAACGCGCAGTTATCGGTGGGCGCATTGGGCGATTTGCCCAGCAGCCAAGGGCAGCAAATCACCGCCACCATCAGCGCGGAAGGGCAAATGAAAACCGCCGAAGAATTCGGCAACATTTTGCTGCGCAGCGACACCAACGGTGCCAACGTTTATTTGAAAGACGTGGCAGAAATTGGCTTAGGTAGCCAATCTTATAATACGTCTTCTTATTTGAACGGCAAAAAAGCCGCAGGTATGGCGGTTTCGCTGTCTAACACAGGTAACGCCTTGGCAGCCGCAACGGCAATTAAAGCCAAAATGAACGAGCTGCAAAACTTCTTCCCGCAAGGCGTAACATGGTCAGCACCCTACGACACCTCCACTTTCGTATCTTTGTCTATTGAAAAAGTGATTCACACACTGGTGGAAGCGATTGTGCTGGTGTTTATCGTGATGTTTATCTTCCTGCAAAACTTCCGATACACGCTGATTCCCACCATTGTTGTGCCGATTTCCCTGCTGGGCGCGTTTGCCGCGATTTCATATCTGGGCATGTCAATCAACGTGATGACCATGTTTGCCATGGTGTTGGTGATCGGTATTGTGGTGGACGATGCGATTGTGGTGGTGGAAAACGTGGAACGGATTATGGCGGAAGAAGGGTTAAGCCCAAAACAAGCCACCAAAAAAGCGATGACGCAAATTTCAGGCGCGGTGGTCGGCATTACCGCCGTGTTGGTTTCGGTATTTGTGCCGCTGTCGCTATTAAGCGGCGCAGCGGGCAATATTTACCGCCAATTCTCGCTCACGATGGTATTTGCGATTGGTTTCTCCGCCTTCTTGGCGTTAACGCTGACTCCCGCCTTGTGCGCCACCATGCTCAAACCCATTCCCAAAGGGCATAACCACACCAAAAAAGGCTTCTTCGGCTGGTTTAACCGCGTGTTTAACGCAGGCACGCGCACTTATTCGGGCTGGATTGGCAAAACCTTGCGCAAAGCAGGCGTAATGTTTGTGATTTACTTGGCGTTGGGCGCGGGCGCATTCGTGTTGATTAGCCGTTTGCCCAGCTCGTTCATCCCCAGCGAAGACCAAGGCTTCATCATGACCACCGTGCAGCTGCCTTCCGGCGCAACCGCCGAACGCACCGAGAAAACCTTGGCAACGCTGAACCAAGTGGCGCATTCCATGCCCGAAGTCAAAGATGTGATTACCGTGTCTGGGTTTAGCTTCACCGGCAGCGGTCAAAACATGGGCATGGGCTTTATCATGCTCAAAGACTGGAGCGAGCGCACCCAAGCGGGCAGCGATGCCACTTCTGTGGCAGGCAAAATCACCGGCGCGATGATGAGCGGTGCCATCCAAGACGGTTTCGCGCTGGCATTGAACCCGCCGCCGATTATGGAATTGGGTAACGATTCAGGTTTCAGCTTCTATCTGCAAGCGCGCGGCACATACAACCACGAAGAATTGGTGGCGCGCCGCGATGAACTCATCCAAAAAATGCGCCAAAACCCGGCTATGTTTAACGCAGCCAACATTCGCGCCAACGGCTTGGACGATGCGCCGCAATTAAAAATTGAAATCGACCGCATGAAAGCGGCATCCAACGGCGTAAGTTTCGCCAGCATCCGCAGCGTGCTGGGCACGGCGTTGAGTTCCACTTATGTCAACGACTTCCCCAACGACGGGCGTTTGCAGCGGGTGATTGTGCAAGCAACAGCAAAATCGCGGATGCAGCCTGAAGACATCTTGGCTTTAACCGTGCCCGCGGGCAACGGCACGCTGATTCCGCTTTCCTCTTTTGCCACCGCAAAATGGGAAAAAGGCATGGAGCAAAGCGAACGCTTTAACGGCTATCCTGCCATGCAAATCACAGGCGCGCCCGCTGCCGGCAAATCAACCGGCGAAGCGATGGCGGAAGTGAAAAAAATGGTGGACAACTTGGAAGGCAATTACAGCTTGGAATGGGCGGGCCAATCCCGTGAAGAAGCCAAAGGCACATCGCAGCAAAACATGATTTACGCGCTGGCCGCGGTTGCCGTGTTCTTGGCATTGGCGGCGCTGTATGAAAGCTGGTCTATTCCGTTTTCTGTGCTGTTGGTTGTGCCGCTGGGGATTTTGGGCGTAGGCTTGGGCGCAATCATTCGCAATTACAGCAATGACGTGTATTTCACCGTGGGCATGGTTACGGTAATGGGTTTGAGCGCGAAAAACGCCATTATGATTATTGAGTTTGCCCAAGACTTGCACAACGCGGGCAAATCCATTGCCGAATCGGCATTACGCGCCGCCAAATTGCGTTTCCGCCCCATTTTGATGACTTCGTTTGCGTTTATCTTGGGCGTTGTGCCGATGTATATCGCCACGGGCGCATCATCAGCCAGCCAACGCGCGATTGGCACGGCGGTGTTCTGGGGTATGCTGGTGGGCACGTTCCTGTCGGTGTTCCTTGTGCCGATGTTCTACATCATCGTGAACCTTGTGGTGCGTTTCTTCACAGGCGGCAAACAGCCCCCCGTTCAAGGCGAGCTGGATTTGTTTGACGATGAAGAAGACATGGATGCCCAAGCGTTTAGCAAGCATTAACGGTTTTCAGGCTGCCTCAAAATGCAATACCATAGGCAGCCTGAAAATCATCTATGGAAGGAAAATTATGAAACCTGTTTTAAATCATTCATTGACTGCGGTTGCCCTAAGCATTGCCCTATCGGCGTGCAACCTTGCGCCCAAATACGAAAAACCCAATGTTGAACTGCCGTCCGACACCTTCAAATACGATGCGCAGCGCAACGGCGAACAAGCCTTTCAGGCTGCCTCACTGGGCTGGCAAGACTATTTTGCCGACCCGCGCCTGCACGCGCTGATTGAAATCGCCCTGAAAAACAACACCGATTTGCGCACCGCCAATTTGAACGTGGAGCAAGTCCGCGCCCAATACGCGATTACCCGCTCATCGCAGTTCCCGAGCCTCGGGGCAAACGGTGGCGCAAGCCGCAGCCGCGGCGACGTGGAAAGCTACAACGCAGGCTTGGGCATTTCCGCGTTTGAGCTGGATTTGTGGGGGCGCGTGCGCAACAGCAGCCAAGCCGCGCTGCAACAATATTTCAGCACCGCCGCCAGCCGTGATGCCACGCATCTGAGCCTGATTGCCAGCGTTGCCAAAGCGTATTTCAACGAGCAATACGCCGCCGCCGCGATGGCGTTATCCGAAAAAACGCTCGCCAGCTATCAAAAAACCTACGATTTAGCAAAAGTGCGCCACAAAGCAGGCGTGATTTCCGCGCTGGATTTGCGTTCGCAAGAAGCCATGATTGAAAACGCCAAAGCCAGCTACGCCGCCGCCGTGCGCGCCCGCGAGCAAGCCCGCAACGCTTTGGAATTGCTGATTAGCCAAAAAATTCCCGACGATTTGCCCGCACCTTTGGCGTTGAACAAGCAATACAAAATCCGCAACCTGCCCGCAGGCCTGCCATCCGATTTGCTGCTCAACCGCCCCGACATCATCGCGGCAGAACACACGCTCAAAGCCGCCAACGCCAACATCGGTGTGGCACGCGCCGCGTTCTTTCCCACCATCAGCCTCACCAGCACCTTGGGCTTTGGCAGCAATCAGTTGAGCAATTTGTTTAACTCATCCAATAAAACATGGTCTTACGGCGGCAATCTGTCGCTGCCTATTTTTGACTGGGGGCAACGCCGCAACCAGTTGAAAGTAAGTAAAATTGAGCAAGAAAAAGCCGTAGTCGCCTATGAAGCCGCCGTTGAAGGCGCGTTCCGCGACGTGGCCGATGCGCTGGTTGCCCGCGCCGCCATGAACACGCAATACGATTCCAACCTGGCGCAACAAAAAGCCTACAACGAACGCCTGCGCTTAACCACCCTGCGCTACAAACACGGCGTTGCCAGCGCGTTGGATTTGCTGGACGCGCAACGCAGCAGCTATTCGGCGGATACATCCGTGTTGTCCACCCAGTTGAGCTTGCTGGAAAACTTGGCGGATTTGTATAAAGCCTTGGGCGGCGGCTTAAAACGTTATTCAACTGATGATGCCACCACCCAGCAAGAAATCAACGCGGTGAAAAACGCCACACAAGCGAGCGCACCCGCCGCAGCCCAATAATCTTGCCCAGCAAAAGGCAGCCTGAAAACGGGTTTGATGTTTTCAGGCTGCCTATTTTGTGTGGCGACATGGCTATTGCGTTGTCTTGTTGCGTTGCGGGTTGAATAGCTGAAACCGATGTTTGGCGTTACTTATATTCAATTACTACGGCAGCCTGAAAAACACTACGGCAGCCTGAAAAACGATTGATCGCAGCCATCCATTCGTTAAACAAACATCAGCCCGCTCCAAAAGGCAGCCTGAAACACAGCCCAACACAACCCATCTTCCATCCATAGGCAGCCTGAAACATCAGCCCCCTTTTCAGGCTGCCCTACCCTACTCCCTAATTACCATGCCCAAACTCATTCTCGCCCCCATGCAAGGGCTAACCGATGCCCCCATGCGCGACCTGCTCACCCGCATCGGCGGCTATGACGAATGCGTCAGCGAATTTGTCCGCATCACGCACACCGTCCATTCCCGCGCCACATGGCTGCGCCACGTCCCCGAAATCGCCCAGCAAAACCGCACGCCCACAGGCATCCCCTGCACCACCCAAATCCTCGGCAGCGATGCCGACATGATGGCAAAAAACGCGCTGGAAGCCGTGCGCTTTGGCGTGCAAACCATAGATCTCAACTTCGGCTGCCCCGCGCCCACGGTAAACAAACACCAAGGCGGCGCCATCCTGCTGCGCGAGCCCGAGCACATCCACCAAATCGTGCGCGAACTGCGTTTCAGGCTGCCCGAACACATCAATCTCACCGCCAAAATGCGCCTCGGCTTTGATAACACCGATTTAGCCATTGCCAACGCCCAAGCCATCGCCGCAGGTGGCGCCAGCCAAATCACCGTGCACGCCCGCACCAAAGTGCAAGGCTATGAGCCGCCCGCCCACTGGCATTGGCTCAAAACCATACACGCGCAAGTTGGCATCCCCATCATCGCCAACGGCGACGTGTTCACGCTGGATGACTACATCGCCATCCGCCAAGCCAGCGGCTGCGACGACGTGATGATTGGGCGTGGAGCCGTGATGCGCCCCGATTTAGCCCGCCAAATCAAACAACACCTGCGCGGCGACCCCGTTCAGGCTGCCCCATTCAACGCAGAAATCATGGATTGGATACGCCTGTTTTTTGATTTATGCCTCGCGCACGAGCCGCAAGGCAAATACGCCATCGCACGGTTAAAACAATGGCTGGGCATGATGAAAAAAGCCTACCCCGAAGCCGCGCAACTGTTTGCCGCCGTGCGCACCTTGCGCGAAGCGGATGAGATTAAGCGCGTGTTGTACGGTTTTCAGGCTGCCTCTTAGAACCTGTATTCACTATTTGCATAGGTAGATTTTATGACATAAAAGCGCGGATA
>CAJPSG010000034.1 GCA_905373195.1 Kingella oralis | reverse complement strand
CTTGTACTATCTGCGACTCGCCGCCTTGTATAAGACTGTGTGGAACGACTATAAAAAGAATAACGCCCCATGCTCAACACCCCTGCCCTACTCCTATCCAGCACCATTTAGTCGCTGCTGTGGATGATTTTTGTCGCAATCAGCGTGCGCCATTTCCCTTGGGCGATGGCACACGACTACCCGCCCGATATGCAACAAGCCACCGCCCTGCCCGCGCCCAGCCCCGCGCAAAAAAGGCACGCCGCGCTATTTACCGCGCTGGCGTTTACCCTACGTTTGCCTTTGCCATCGCCACCACGCTGCTGGCTTACGCAGGGCGCGGCGCATAGTTTGCCACCGTGTTTTGCCATCTGTGGCTAATGGGCGTGGCGTAGAATGCGGTGGATTTGCTGCTGGTGGACTGGCTGCTGATTTGCACACTCGCCTCGCCGCTGTTTATTTTCCCCAACACCGCGCATTGCGCGGGCAGGCACGATTTTCGTTTTCACTGGATGGGCTTTGTAAAAGGCTGCGTTGCCATGAGCGCCATCAGCGGCGTGCTGGCGGTTTTGACTTTTGGCTTGATGCACATCACACGGTAAGCAAAGGCAGCCTGGAAACTTGGTACAAGCCAGTAGCGCGGGGTTTGTCCGCCAAATGTCGGCGAGCTGCCAACGCGCCATTTTGAGTTTCAGGCTGCTTCACTCTTGCCCAACCCTGCTCCACAAAAAACAGCCGCTCAACAATCAGCGGCTGTCCATTTTGCTTACTCTCTATTCAGCAAACTCATCCAACATATCCATACTCGGCACAAAAAACAGCGTGCCCGTGTGCGCGGTGCTGAAATCCAAAATGCGGTCATAATTGCCCGCGGGGTTGCCGATAAACATATTGTCCAGCATCTTTTTCACCGTGCTAAACGTGCGGGCGTAGGCGATAAAATATGTGCCCATTTCGTTTGCCCCCGCGCACCCAAACGGCATATTGTCGCGCACCACCTTAAACTCGTCGCCCACATTCGCCAACGCAATATGCGAATTGGCGGGCTTGGTATCATCGTCCATTTCAATATCGTCTTGCTTGCTGCGCCCAAACACTTTTTCCTGCTCGGCAACAGGCAGCTTGCGCCATGCGTTCATATCGTGCAGATATTTTTGCACAAACAAATAGCTGCCGCCTTGGTAGGCTGCGTCTTCCTCGCCAATAATTGCAAAATGCGCGCGCTCGGCGGGGTCGTGCGGGTTTTCCGTGCCATCTACAAAGCCCAAGATGGAACGCCCATCCCAATAGCGAAAGCCGTGCACTTCTTCCGCGCAGTCCGCCGCAGGTGTGAGCAAATCGGTGAGCACCGCCGCCATATCGTATAACACGCTTTGCTGCTCGGCGCGCAAATGCAGGTGCACATCGCCGCGCGTGGCAACGGCGGTGTGTTTCGCACCTTTAATCGGGGCGAACTCGGCTAATTCGCGCGGCAGCGGCTTGGGCAAATCCAAGCGTTGCCATGCGCCGTGGCTGATGCCCAGCACCACGCTGGCTTTTTGCTGCGGGAAACGGTTGGTGGCGGAATTGTTTAAATTGCCCACCAGCGCGCACAGGCGTTTGAACACAGGGGCAACATCCATGCCGTCTTTGAAATTCCACACCATAAAAATGGTGTTTTCGTTCGGTTCATCGGTTACGCGTTGAGATTGAATATCAGTCATTTTTATCCTATTTTTCAGTTGTTTGCGGTTTGCCGCGCGATTATAAGGGCGGGGAAAAGGGAATGCAAATAAGGCAGCCTGAAACGCTAAAACCCGTTTTCAGGCTGCCTGTTACCTATTCAAAAACCGCCCCAAAATCGCTATAATTTTCGTTTCTTAACCCTTTTTTACAACAAGGAAACACCATGCCCGCCCAGCCTGCTCTTCCCAAAAAAAACGAAAGCAGCCGCGATAAGCTGCTGCAACGCCAAGCCGAACTGACGGCGCAGCTGAAAGAAGCGCAAATCGCGCTATACAGCGAAGACACGCCCGAAGTGTTAGCCGAGCGCACGCGCCTGCAAATCAGCGCCGCGCAGTATCAGCAGCAATGGCAGCACAGCCAAGCCCAATACGAACAAACCACGCACGAACTGGCGCAATACGATAAAGACCGCGAACAGATTTTGCTGGATGCGGTTCAGCAGCAGCGCTGGTTCTGGATTAAAAACAAACGCGAACTGCTGTTTGACAGCCACAGCGGGTATATTTTTCCGGAGTGGGATTTTGATTCAATTAGTTCCACGAAACGATGGGAAGAAAGGCAAACACGGTTTGCACCCAATCAATTCCATATGGGCGAATGGAAATGCTTAACCAATATTGACGATGCTGCATTAGTAACAGAAATTATCCAACAACATCCGTTCCGCATATTCCCCCCTCTAGATGGCTTTTGCTTTCCCTATCTAAATATTTTCCCTAACCGCGAACAAATACTTCCCGATTACATCCGTCTAACCGCTTCTGAAAAAGCCCAACTTATCTTGGACTTTTTCATCGCTCAAGATTTCGTCCCATTCTTTCAAAACAGAAATTATGATGATGATTATGATGTGGATGACAGCAACTTCAACAAAGCCCTAGCCGCCCAAGCCAACGAAATCTTTCCCCACTACCGCACCCGTGCGCTTGCTCTGCGCGAACTTGCCGAAGTGGAATCCCAACTCGCCGCCCTGCCCGCCGCACCCGCGCAGCCTGAAACCCTGTCCGCCCATCCCAATCTGGGCGAGGAGCTGCGCCCTTACGATTTGCCTGCCATTGCCCAATCGGTGTGGCAATACAGCCAAGCCGCGCAGCAATGGCTGGGCAGCCTGAAAACCCGTCTGGACGCTTGGGCGCAGCAGCACGCCGACCGGCTCGCCGATGCCCACGCCATCACGCAATCGCTGTCCGCCAAGCTGCCGCCTGCCGATGGAACAACGCTCCATTTGCTGAAAACCCGCCGCCAAGCCCTGCGCGATGCGCTGGCATTCAGCCTAGACCCCGTTCAGGCTGCCTTAACGCAATTTCTGGCGCAGGCGCAAACCATGCAGCGCGATTTGGAAAGCATCAACGGCAAACCAAACAGCTTAGCGCTGCTGGCGGATTTGGAACACGCGCCGCGCCCGAGCTTCGCCCTGCTGGCGGAGCATACGGCGTAGCTGTGCGGCAATGCTGTCGTCCGCTTTGAATGGCTGGGCACTCATCAGGAATTTGTCCATGCGGTGATTGCAGATGAAGAAAAAAGTAGCAAGGACTATATCGCCTTTACTGAACTAACTCGCCGTGAGTTTATGGCTGATGTAGAAAGCAAAAGCATAGATGAGCCCATTGCAGAAAAATGCTTTGCTGAATGGGCTGCCGAACGTCGCGCGCTGCTGGAACAATGGCTGCCGCTGGTTCAGGCAGGCTTGAACGGTACATTGCCTGCTGATACGGTATTGGCGGTATTGAAACATTTACATCAATACCAAGACGATGTTGATATGTTTTATCGAATGAATCGTGTATCGATATATATTGAGTATGCTGATGACGAAGCCAATGGTGCACGATTAGAAGCTCTAAAAGTAGCAATAAAACGTGAAGAAATCTGCCACGCGCTGTCGCAAAACCTGCGCGAAACGCTGTTTGCCCTGCCGTCCAGCAGCCAGCGCGTTTGGCTGGCGCAGTTTGCGGAAAACTGACAGACGGGCATTTTGAACGGCATCGAGGCGTTTTTGCACAGCGAAAATCTGGCAGGGCGCAGCGAAGTTGCCAAACTGATTGCCGAGGAAATGCACGAAATCCGCCGCCAAAGCCTTGCCGCCTGCTTGCAGGACGCGCAGGCGTATAGTGCGGCATTAGAGGAGCGCGAGAAAAGTTTTAACGCGCTGATGTTTAAAATGCGTAAAGCAGTGAAAGGAGCAGAGTGATGGGATTTTTTGATACATGCATTAATGTGGCAAAACAAGCATGGAATTTCATTAGCGGCAGTTCTGATTCGAGCAGCGGCGGCGGTAGCAGCCATCATTCTTCAAGCAGCACCAATGTGCAGGTGATTGAAGACAAAGACGGCGTAGAGAGAGCGAGACTAGAAAACGAGCGCGTTGGGCTGATGCGAGACGCGCAAATCCGCCTGATGGAAACGCAAACGCAGATGACGCTGGCAATCGAAGAAGCCAAAGCTCGCGGCTTTGTTGCCAGCCAGCAGGCAATGGCGGCAATGCTGGCGGAATTGAGCCGCTTGGGCAACGAAAGCCTTGCCGTGATGGAAAACGGCACGCGCGAGCAAATCCGCCAAGTGGAAGGCTTTTATCAGGAATTGGAAAACGACATCCGCAACAACGATTTTATGGAGCAAAAACTGCCCAAACTGGTGGCGCAGTTGGAGCAGTTTGCGCCCGAATCCCCTGCCGCCGAAATATACAAACAGGCGATAGACAAGGAAATCGCATCGCATTTTGACTTTATCGCCCGCCAAGCCGCGCAGATGGGCGAGCGGCGCAAAGCGGTGGTGGAATCGGTTATCCGCAGCAAGGAAAATATGCAGTCGCATATCCAAGACTTGTCGCAGCGCAGCGTTGAAATGCTGGCGCAGCAACAGCAGCAGAGTTTTGCGTTGCCTAATGCCCATAACGCGCAAACACCCGCGCTGCCTGATGCAGGGAGTGCGCCTGCGCTGGAAAATCATGCGGAGCAATAATATTGTGTTGATGTAAAACCAAAGGCAGCCTGAAAACGCTTAAACCCGTTTTCAGGCTGCCTTCATTCCCCGCGCGGCTTAATCCGCAATCAACTGCCGTTCGCTTTCAAACACCTGCACCGTGTATTTGCAGCCCTTTTTATCCGCGCTCACACACGAAGTCATCAGCGGCACAAGCTGATAGTTGCCCGCTTGCGTGGCATAAAAGCCAAACATGGGCGAGGCATCTGCCGCCGTGTCTGCCTTGATGGTTGCGCCCGCTTGCTGCAACGACAAATCTATGTTGCTGCATTCTTCGGCGCAGTCGGCAAAAAAGGCGTAGTGCTTGTCTGCCGCCAGTTGGATGTTGTGGCTGGCGGTTGCGCCTGCGTTGAGCTTACTGGTTTTGCGCAACAGCTCGCGGGCTTTTTTGTCCACGGCGTTGATTTCCATTTGGTTGATAAACGGGGCTTTTTCTGCCCATGTGGGCGGTGTTTTGTTGTAAGAACAGGCGGCAAGACTGGCAAGCAGCAACAAAAATAAGGGGGTGCGCAACATAATGATTCCTTTGCAAAAAAGGGGGGGGGAAAAACCGATTTTCAGGCTGCCTATTCGCGCCCCAAAATCATCGCATCGCCGTAGCTAAAAAAACGATATTCCTGCGCGATGGCATGGCGGTACACCGCGCGGATTTTATCGCAGCCTGAAAACGCCGACACCAACATCAGCAGCGTGGATTTGGGCAGGTGAAAATTGGTAATCAAGCGGTCAATCACTTGGAATTGAAAACCGGGGGTGATGAAAATATCCGTGTCGCCCTGCCCTGCTTTCAGGCTGCCTGAACGGGCGGCGGATTCAATCGCCCGCAGCGAAGTCGTGCCCACCGACCACACTTTGCTGCCACGCTGCTTGGCGGCGGCGATTTTGGCAACCGTGTCGGCGGGCACGTCAAACCATTCGCTGTGCATTTTGTGTTCGGCGATGTTGTCCACACGCACGGGCTGGAACGTGCCCGCGCCCACGTGCAGCGTTACCTCGGCAAATTCCACGCCCTTAGCTTTCAGGCTGCCTAACAGCGCATCGGTGAAATGCAAACCTGCTGTGGGCGCTGCCACCGCGCCTTGAAATTTGGCATACACGGTTTGGTAACGCTCGTCGTCATCGGCATCGGCCGCGCGCACGATATACGGCGGCAGCGGCAGCTTGCCGTGCTGTTCCAAGAGTTCATACACGGTTTGCTCGCCCGCAAACTGGATTTTAAACAGCTCATCGGCGCGTTCCAGCATGGTGGCGTGGATGCCGCCATCAAAAATCAACTCCGCGCCTGCCTTGGGCGATTTGGACGAACGAATGTGCGCCAGCGCGGTATGCGCGTCCAACACGCGCTCAATCAGTGCTTCAATTTTGCCGCCGCTGGCTTTTTGCCCAAACAGCCGCGCGCGCATCACTTTGGTGTTGTTGAACACCAGCACATCGCCTGCGTTGATGTAATCGGGCAAATCGGCGAATTGTTTATCGGCAAATGGCACATCGGGCAGCGCAACCAGTAGGCGGCTGTTGCCGCGCGTGGCGGGTGGGTTTTGCGCGATAAGGTGTTCGGGGAGGGTGAAGTCAAAATCAGAAAGTTGCATGGGGATTTATTTGAGGGAAATGGCAAGGGGCGGGATTATACGCGGGTTGGGGATTGTTTTCAGGCTGCCTTTGGGGGCGGGTTACGAGTTGGATGAGGCAGCCTTGCCCCTTTGTCCAAATCTTTGATTTGGGTATAAAGGGGTATACCGCAACGCAAAGCGCAAGGTTGAAAACGGGTTTGTCGCCATGCTAATCAGTCTGAATTGCTTGCTGAATAAACGTCTGCCCAATAATGTGTTTAAACATACCATCTTGCTGCCCTTCTGCATGGTTGGCAAACACCAATTTATCGCCTTGCAGCTTGGCAAAAATTTGACGGTCTGCGCTGCTAATGCGCCACGCATCGCTCATGCGCTCCCAGTTCCACAAGCGACTACCGCTCTCGTTAGATTTTTGATAAGACAACACGGCATCACCATTGCGGTAAAAAGACAGACAGTAATGCTCATCGCCCTTATCGCGCACAAATTGCGCCACACAGCAAGCAGGCGAATGCGCCCGCGCTTTATTTATCATATACATAAGCGAAAGAGGCAATATCCACACGCCAATATCCAGCAACGCCACGGCATACCAATAGCCTGAAATAGCGTATTGCTTGGGAATGCAGTAAATGCCCAAGCACCAAAAAACCGCGCCTAGGCAAGGCATAAATGAAGTGTTTTTGCCGCGCTGCTGTTCCAATAAAAAATGAAAATTGGCATAAATCATCAATGCGCCCAGTAAACACAACGCAGCGGCAAGGGCAGTAAGCAGGTAGGAGAACATGGGATTCCTTGGTGGATGATTTTTAGGCTGCCTCTTGGGCAGGGGAATAGTTTAGGCAGCCTGAAAACCACCGTTGCGGTTTTTTCAGGCTGCCTATTCTTATCAGTCGGCATTATTTCTTTTTAAACGCCGCCGCATCCTTCACCGAGCGGAAAATCGCGTTCAAATTGTGGTCTAACACATCTTCCACCAGCTGCGGTGTTTCCTCGTTCAACATGGTTTGCAAGTCATACGACAGCATGGCAAGTTTTTTCTGCAAGGCTTGGCGCACCATGCCCGCCACGGCGTTGCTCAAATGCGGCAGCAGCTTATCGCGGATGCCTTGCATCAATTCTTGCTCGGAAATCACGCGCACGCGGCGGGTGGAGGGCAAATCGGGCAATTCGTACACATGCACCGCCACAGCGGGCAGCGCAACGGGCGCATCGTTTTTCAGGCTGCCTGAAACGGCGGGGGCGGCTTCGGTGGCGGGCTCGCTGGCGGTACTTTTAAGCAGCACGGTTTTGATTTCGTTGGCATAGCGGCGCGTGCGCTCGCTTTGCAGCGCGGTTTGCGCGGCAAGCCAGTCTTCTTGAATTAACACGTCCACTTCGGTGTCAGTGATGCTGTCGCGCTGGTTGTGCTCTTCAACGCTTTGGCTGAGATATTCGCGGTAGGCAGCGTCTAACTCTTTGTCGCCAAAGGGTTTGAGCTCATTGGTGTTGGGATAAATATCGGATAAATCGCGCAGGTTTTGCTCGCGCTCGCTGGGCAGCGTGATGGTGATGTCGGGAAACGAGGCGCGCTCGTTGGCATGGTCGGTTTCTTGGCGACTGCGCAGCGCGTTGAGATTGCGCTCCCAATCGTTATCGCGCAGGAATATCGTTTTTTTAGCTACGGCGATGCGATGATTTTGGGGCGCG
>CAJPSG010000033.1 GCA_905373195.1 Kingella oralis | reverse complement strand
CATCACACTCTATTGCAAACAAACCAACGACTACCTGCCCTCGCCCGAATCCGTGCTGATTACCGGCATCACCCCGCAAGAGTGCAACCAAAAAGGCGTGCCCGAGCCCGAATTTGCCGCGCGGATTTGCGCCGAATTTTCCCAGCCCAACACCTGCATCATGGGCTACAACAACATCCGTTACGACGACGAAATCACCCGCCACACCTTCTACCGCAACTTCCTCAACCCCTACGAATACAGCTATCAAAACAACAACTCACGTTGGGATTTGCTTGATGTCGTCCGCGCCTGCCACGCCCTGCGCCCCGAAGGCATCGCCTGGCCGCGCGATGAAAACAACCTGCCCGTGTTCTGCCTGGAACAACTCACCGCCGCCAACGGCATAGAACACGCCCACGCCCACGACGCGCTCTCCGACGTGTACGCCACCATCGCGCTGGCAAAACTCGTCAAACAAAAACAACCGCGCCTGTTCCGATTTTTCTTTGAAAACCGAAGCAAAGCCCCACTCGCCGCCATGATAGACACCGCCCGCCACACCCCGCTGGTGCACATCTCCGGCATGTTCGGCAATGCCCGCCGCAACACCGCGCTCATCGCCCCGCTCGCATGGCACCCGAGCAACAAAAACGCCGTCATCGCCTGCGACTTGTCCGCCGATTTAAGCGACCTGCTGCACCTCCCCGCCGACACCCTGCGCGAACACCTCTACACCCCCAAAGAAACCCTGCTCGCGCAAGGCAAACAGCCCGTGCCGCTCAAACTCGTCCACATCAACAAATGCCCCATCCTCGCCCCGCGCAATGTTTTGCGAGCCGAAGATGCCGAACGCTTGGGCATAGACAACACGATTTGCCAAAACAACCTAAACGCCCTGCAAAACTCGCCCGAAATCCGCCAAAAAGTACAAGAAATCTTCCGCGAAACCCGCCAACTCGTCCCCTGCGACAACGTAGAAACCGAACTGTACAACGGCTTTTTCAGCCCCGCCGACAAACAAAACCTGGCCACCCTGCGCACCCTGCCGCCCGAACAACTCGCCCACAGCGGCTTAACCTTCCACGACCCGCGCATTCCCCAACTGCTGTTCCACTACCGCGCCCGCCATTTCTACAAAACCCTCACCCGTGCCGAACAAATCCAATGGCAGAAATACCGCCGCAAAAAATTGGAAGCCGCCTTGCCCGATTTCAGCCAAAGCCTGCAAAATCTGGGCGAACAAAACGCCGATAATCCCGACAAACTGCTGCTGTTGCAAGCGGTTTATCAGTATGCGGAGCGGTTGTTGGGTTGAGTGGCTAGGAGGTAAGGCAGATGATGCGGGCTTTTGCCGCTTTGCCTTGTCGTATCATCTTGATATGGCAGCCTGCGGAGTAAAGCGGAGTTGCGAAGTTAAAACCGATGTACGGCTGTTTTATTCAAACCAAAGTTTCAACAATAAATTGATTTTGTAAGGAGTAAATCAATGAGCGAAAACGGATGGAGCAAATCCGACAAAAAAGTGGCACATGCCGCATTAGACAAGGCTTGGGCGGCAGAGTTCGCCGAAACCAAATTAAAGATTATCAAGCAGGCTGCCGATATGCGTTATACCGACGACATGGAGCAACTGGAACGCGATATGCATGAAATCCGCAAAAATTGACGCACGGTTTACAGCCATTCCTTTACCTTTATGGATTCCAAATTGGCACGCCACTACTGCCTCGGCTATCTTGCCGATGAAGATTTGGCAGCGTTTTCGGAACGGAAACAACAAATTTTGCGAGATGAAATTGAATGGATTAAAAAATGGGGCAAGCGAAGAGCGGATGAGCAGGAGGAGGATGACGAATAAGGGTTGCTTGTTTTTTCAAACAAGCAACAAGTGTGAGGCAGATACCCATATCCGAGTTTGTGCGCACCGCAAGGCAGCCTGAAACCGCTAAACATCATTTTCAGGCTGCCTCCCGCTCCTGCAAAACACTCCCCCAAAGGCAGCCTGAAACGTCTATAATCATCGTGTTACCCACAACCAAAGGACGTGCAAAATGAGCAACTTTACCCAAGACCAACTCAAACAAATCGCCGCCGCCAAAGCGGTGGAATTTGTGCCCGAAAATGAATACATCGGCATCGGCACGGGCAGCACCGTAAACTTCTTTATTGAAGCACTCGGCAAAAGCGGCAAAAAAATCAAGGGCGCAGTAACCACCTCCATCAAAAGCGCGGAGCTGATGGAGCAATATGGCATCCCGCAAATCCAGCTCAACGAAGTAACGCGCTTGGGCGTGTATATTGACGGCGCGGATGAAATCAACCACATGATGCAAATGATAAAAGGCGGCGGTGCGGCGTTGCTGCCCGAAAAAATCGTCGCTTCGCTGTCCGACCAATTTATCTGCATTGCCGACGAAAGCAAATATGTGCGCAAGCTGGGCAAGTTCCCCCTGCCCGTGGAGGTGATTCCGATGGCGCGTTCTATGGTGGCACGCAAACTGGTAAAACTGGGTGGGCAGCCTGAATTGCGCATTGGTTGCAAAACCTTGTATGGCAACGAAATTTTGGATGTGCACGGGCTAGACCTTTCCGAACCGATGAAAATGGAAGACACGCTCAACCACATCACAGGCGTGGTAGAAAACGGCTTGTTTGCCCACCGCTATGCCGATTTGTTGATACTCGCCAAAAAAGACGGCGTGAAAGTGATTCAAGCGCACGTTTAATGTGGGATACGGTTTTCAGGCTGCCTTTTGCGGATAAGAGGCAGCCTGAAAATTGAAATCCCATCAACCGCAACCAAAGGCAGCCTGAAAACGCTCAATCCGTTTTCAGGCTGCCTTAATTACACATCGCGCCCAACATCAAAACTTCGGCAGTTTCACCGCCAAATCATCCGACCAAGCCTGCTGCCCATTGGTGCGCACATAGCCATTGCCCACCATGCCGCCTTTGAGCAAGCCTTTATATTGCAACGCCGTTTCTTTCGGAATCCGCAGTTTCACCTTAAACATCAGCTTCGCCCGCTCGGTTGCCGTTTCCACATTTTTCGGCGTGAACTGCGCCTCGGTGGCGATAAAGCTGATTTGGGCAGGGAACACTGCATCCACGCCGTCCAGCTTAATCCGCGCCTCATCGCCCACTTTCAGGCTGCCTACTTGCGCCGTGGGCAAGAAAATTGCCATGCTCGCATCGCTAAAATCCAGCAAACTTACCACCTTGCTGCCCGCCCCCACCACATTGCCCACTTGCGCGATTCGGTATTCCACCACGCCATCTTTCGGGCTGGTGATTTGCATGTCGTTGTTGGCAGACTGCGCCGATTTAAGCTGCGCCTGCCGCGAAGCCACGCCCGCTTGCGCTTCTGCCACTTGCGCCTGCGCCTGTTTCACCGCCGCCAAGGCTTCCGCTTTGGCCGCTTGCGCCGCTTTCACCGCCGCTGCTGCGCCATCGCGTTGCGAACGACGACGCTGCGTTTCCGCAGGCGAAACCAAATCTTCACTTTGCATTTTGCCCGCGTTGTCCAATTCCATCTGCGCCAATCTTTGCTGATGCAACTGCGCCGCAATTTGCGCATCCGCCCGCGCCACCGCTTCCTGCGCCTGTTTCACACCCGCTTGCGCCCGTTGCACCATCTCTTTGGCGGCTAACTCACCCGCCTCCGCCTCTTCCACGCGGCTAGAAGTGGTGTCCGACGACAATTCCGCCAGCACATCCCCCGTCTTCACCTCGCTGCCCTCGTCCACATTCATCGTTTTCACACGCCCTGCATACAAAGTCGCCACATCAATGCGCTCCAATTCCAGCCGCCCATTAGACGCAACAATGTTTTCAGGCTGCCTATCCGCCTGCTGTTTTTGGTAAGCCACAAAACCCGCCGCCCCCGCAGCCACAATCACCACAGGAATAATCCATTTTTTCATAACGTTTCCCTCACACTAAACAAAGCATTTATCATCCAATCCACCCGCTGCGCCAGCGCATCATCCGTAAGCTGCTGCAATATTGGCTGGCGCAATTCATCAGGCATCACCTGAATACGGCTAAACGTATTCGCCGCCAAAATCGGCAGCAAAATACTGGTTTGCAACTGGCTAATCACATGAATCGCCTCCTCATCCGACATCTGTGGCGCAATCTCGCCCACCATTTGCCGCACCAAATGAAACTCGCGCAGCACCAAATCCTGCACGCTTTTTTGCGCGATGGTTACATTATCCGCGCTATCAATCAGCATTCGCGTTATCCACGGCACTTCTGCACGCAACGATAAGGCAGCCTGAAAATACAAACGGCGCAAACGCTCAATCGGCGGCGCATCGGCGGCAAACTCGGGCGCAAGCCAGCCAAACGCGCGTTGAAAATGCTGCGCAAACACCTGCGCCATAAAATCATCCTTGTTGGCAAACATATGATGAAACAGCCCCGAGCTGAGCTTGGCTTGCGTTGCCAATATTCGCACCGATAATTTTTGATAGCCCAGCTGCGGATAAAGCTGTTCCGCAGCCAAGATAAATTGTTGAGAAGATGAAAGTTCAAGCGACATAAAAGCAGTTGGACAGTCGTCCAATAAAGGTTAAAAAATAAGAACCTATATTCGTTATTTACATAGGCAGATTTGATGATATAAAAGCGTGGATACAAGGCAAAAAGCGCAGCAAGGTTGAACACCTTGCGAGCATTTTTAACGCGGTAGCCGCGTTTTTAGGGCATTAAAGATGCCTATGCAAATAACGAATATAGGTTCCAAGGCAGCCTGAAAATCATTCGCTTGCCTGCTTACGTTTATATGGCGGATGGGTTGAATAAGAAAGCGAATTGTAGCCCAGCCCATCAGGTTGGCGCAATGTTTTCACGGCGTTTCAGGCTGCCTCAGTACCATGAAACCTTGTATAATCCGCCGCGCAGGCAAAACAGGCAGCCGCCGCGTGGCAACACGGGGAGGAAAGTCCGGGCTACACAGAGCACAATGCCAGCTAACGGCTGGGCGTGGTAACACGACGGAAAGTGGCGCAGAGAGCAAGACCGCCGATGGCGCAACGCGCACAGGCAAGGGTGAAAAGGTGCGGTAAGAGCGCACCGTGCCGTTGGTAACAACGCGCAGCAGGCTAAACCCCATTGGTAGCAAGACCAAACAGAACGCATTAACGCTGCTCGCCGAGCGTTCGGGTAGGTTGCTTGAACTTTGTGGCAACGCAAAGTCTAGATGAATGGCTGTTCAACGACAGAACCCGGCTTATCGTTTCGCCTGCACCCGATTATTCAAAGCACAAAAAGGCAGCCTGAAAACGAATTTTCCGTTTTCAGGCTGCCTTTATCTTGCACGGTTAAACGATTAGAAAATGGATTTAATCATGCCCGCAGTTGCCGCGATGCCACCAATCAAGCCCACTGCGCCAGCGGCTGTGCCCATTGCGCCGTTGATTTGATCGCGTTTGTTGGCACGTTTTTCACGCTCCAAAGCCAATTCTTCGGATACGTTAGCACGCTGGCGGCGGTGTTGTTCCAGCTCGGCGCGTGAAAGTTGCGCTTCTTTGCGGTTACGCCCTGCTTTGATGGCGGCAGAATCGCTACCGATTGCCATATCGCCCACAGAGCTGCCGCTGGTGGTGCAACCTGTGGCGATGAAGGCGGTTAAAACCAAAAATAGAATATTGTTTTTCATTGCATAGACTCCAAAGGATTAAAAATTAGTGCAGGATGTACACTTTGCGGTCGCCATAAGCGCGGTTGATGGCATCGGCTTCGTCCATCATTTCTTCGCGGCGTTCGCCACGGCGTTCGCGGCGTTCTGCGCGTTCAGCAGCTTGCACAGCGCGAGAATCGGCTTCCATAGCAGCAGATTGCTCAGGCGTTGGGTTGAAGTGTTGTGTGCCGTAGGTTACGCAGCCAGTGAGGCTTGCTACCAATACTAAGGATAATAGGGTGTGTTTTAACACGATGGGTTACTCCGTTTTAAGAAAAGTAAATGGCGAGAAAATTCAGCCATATGGAAAATATTGTACCTGAATAGGGGGTTTTTCTTATTATTTTTACAAATTAAGCGGGGTTTATTGATAAAAATACCACATGAAATGTGTTTACATTCAGCGATGTAGGTATAGAGAGAAAATCGTGGTTGCTGTCTTTTGAGGCAGCCTGAAAACTGGTTTTAAACCGCGTATAATCGCGCCTAATTTTGGTTAATCGGCAGCCTGAAAAACACGCAATCTGCGCTGTAATATGATGAGAAGTGTTGTCATGCCAACGAAATTCTGCCTTGCTGCGATGATGCTGACTGCCTTGGCTAAGGCAGCCTGAAACGCGAAACGGCGTGGCTATACCCCAACCCATTTTCAGGCTGCCTTTGATAACGAATAAGGCAGCCTGAAATCCTAAAATCCGAAAGACACACCACATGACCACCATCACCTACCCCCACACCTACGACATCATCATCGTCGGCGGCGGACACGCTGGCACGGAAGCTGCCCTCGCCGCCGCACGCATGGGCGCGGACACGCTCTTGCTCACCCACAACATCGAAACGCTCGGGCAGATGTCCTGCAACCCGTCCATCGGCGGCATTGGCAAAGGGCATTTAGTCCGCGAACTCGACGCGCTCGGCGGCGCGATGGCACTGGCAACGGATATGAGCGGCATACAGTTCCGCCGTCTCAACGCCAGCAAAGGCGCGGCGGTACGCGCCACCCGCGCCCAAGCCGACCGCATTCTGTATAAAGCCGCCATCCGCGAAATGCTAGAAAACCAGCCCAATTTATCGCTGTTCCAGCAGGCGGTGGACGACATCCTGCTTGACGGCGGCCGCGTATCGGGCGTGAAAACCGCGATGAACGTGGTGTTCAAAGCCCGCGCCGTGGTGCTGACCGCAGGCACTTTTTTGGCGGGCAAAATCCACATCGGCTTGGAAAACTACTCGGGCGGCCGCGCGGGCGACCCTGCCGCGCAATCGCTTTCAGGCTGTCTCAAAGAGCTGAACCTGCCGCAAAGCCGCTTGAAAACCGGCACGCCGCCGCGTATCGACGGGCGCACAATTGATTTTTCGCAGCTTACCGAACAGCCGGGCGACACGCCGACCCCCGTGATGTCCGTGCGCGGCAACGCCGCCATGCACCCGCGCCAAGTGTCGTGCTGGATTACGCATACCAACTTGAAAACACACGACATTATCCGCAGCGGCTTTGACCGCAGCCCGATGTTTACCGGCAAAATCGAAGGCGTGGGCCCGCGCTACTGCCCATCCATCGAAGACAAAATCAACCGCTTCGCCGACAAAGACAGCCACCAGATTTTCCTCGAACCCGAAGGCCTGACCACCAACGAATACTACCCCAACGGCATCTCCACCAGCCTGCCGTTTGATATTCAACTCGCCCTTGTGCGCTCGATGAAAGGTTTGGAAAACGCCCACATCCTGCGCCCCGGCTACGCCATCGAATACGACTACTTTGACCCGCGTAACCTCAAAGCCAGCCTCGAAACCAAAACCATCGCGGGGCTGTTTTTCGCCGGGCAGATTAACGGCACAACAGGCTACGAAGAAGCCGCCGCGCAAGGTCTGCTGGCGGGCGCAAACGCTGTGCAGTATGTGCGCGGGCAAGAGCCGCTCTTGCTGCGCCGCGAACAGGCGTATTTGGGTGTCCTCGTGGACGATTTGATTACCAAAGGCGTGAACGAGCCGTACCGCATGTTCACCAGCCGCGCCGAATACCGCCTGCAACTGCGCGAAGACAACGCCGATATGCGGCTCACTGAAGACGGCTACAAAATCGGGCTGATTAGCGAAGCCCAATGGCACGCGTTCAACGAAAAACGCGAAGCCGTCGAGCGCGAAATCCAGCGGCTCAAAGCCACTTGGTACACCCCGCAAAAACTGCCCGAAGCCGAACAAGAGCGCGTATTGGGGCAGAAACTCGCGCGAGAAGCCAGCCTGCACGACCTGCTGCGCCGCCCCAATGTGGACTACGCCGCCCTGATGACCCTGCCCCACGCCATGCCGTCTGAAACCCTTTCAGACGATGTAGCCGAACAGGTA
>CAJPSG010000032.1 GCA_905373195.1 Kingella oralis | reverse complement strand
GCGGTTATCGTTCTGCTTGGTGCAAGCGCAGGCGGCGCGGCATGGCTGCTGAATACCAACAGCGGCTTGCGTTTTGCCGTGTATCAACTGCCCAAGCTCGCCGACATCCAAATCACATCCAAAACGCTAACAGGCAGCGTGTTGCAAGGCATCAACGCCGATGAGCTGCGCATCATCACGCCCAGCGCAGATATAGATATCAGCAGCCTCTATTTCCAATGGCAGCCCAGCCAGCTCTGGCAACGCCATCTGCACATTAACCAAATCAACGCGGGCGACATCCACATTCAATCCAAGCCCACGCCGCCGCAGCCCAAAAGCCCGCGCCCTGATGCGCCCACCAGCATCAGCCTGCCCATCAGCATCGCGCTAGACAACCTCACCATCAACAGCATCACCCAAGGCAAAAACCACACCGAAATCCTGCGCCAAGCCCAAGCCAGCTACATCTACAACCACCAAGAACACCGCATCAAAATAGGCAGCCTGAAAAACTATTGGTCCAGCACCCAAGGCGAACTCGCCGCCAGCACCGCCGCCCCCTTCGCCCTATCAGGCGATTTGGTGTCAGACGGCGAACTGGACGGCATCGCCGTCAGCAACGTGCTCAACCTATCGGGCAGCCTGAACAACATTAGCATCAACACCGCCCTAGCAGGCAACGGCATTGGCTTGCACGCCAACACCCAACTGCGCCCGTTTGCCAAACGCATTGACGATCTAATCGGCAAAGTGAACGTGATTGGGCAAGGCATCAACCCCAAAGCCTTCCTGCCCAGCCTGCCCGAAGCCTCGCTGTTTTTCACGCTCGGCATCACGCCCGATTTGGACGACACCAAAACCACGCTGCGCGGTGCGCTCAACCTGCGTAACGAGCTGCCCAAAACCGCCGACAACAACGGCATTCCCGTTAAACTCATCAACGGCATTTTCACTATTGACGACAACGGCACAGTCAAAATAGACCACATCCAAGCCAACCTACTGCAAAAAGGCAACCTGAAAATCGCAGGCGACATCCGCACTAGCGACCAAACGCTCAACCTCACCGCCCACATCGCCCAGCTCACCAGCAGCGATGCTCTCAGCACTGCCCTGCAACCCACGCTCAACGGCAGCATCAAAGCCACAGGCGCATTCGTCAATCCACAAATCAACTGGCAGCTTGCCACCGACCGCGCCCAAAGCACAGGCAGCCTGAAAATCGCCACCGACACCAAAAACGCCCAGCGCACCTTGCTGCTAGAAAACGGCAGCATCAAAGCTAACAACGGCGGCGAAGTTAAACTGGCCGGCAAGCTGGAACTCTTCCAAAACCAAAAACTTGCCCTGCAAGCATCCAGCCAAAACTTCAACCCCAGCGCGCTCTACCCCAGCTTTCCGCAAGGCAACATCAACGGCAAAATCCAAGCCACAGGCGAAATCGCCAAGCAACAAATCCACAGCGAGCTCAACTTCGCCCCATCCACCCTATCGGGCGCAAACCTATCGGGCAGCGGCATCGTGGACTACCAAGACAACCACATCAGCCGCGCCGACCTTGCCATCCACCTCGGCAACAACCACCTCAACACCAAGGGCGCATACGGCAAACAAGGCGACAGCCTCGCCCTAGACATCAACGCCCCCAATCTCAACCTATTCGGCTTCGGGCTACAAGGCGCGCTCACCGCCAAAGGCAGCCTGAAAACCACCGCTGACGGCTACACCCATGTGGATGCCAACCTAAACGGACAAGCCCACGGCTTTGCCCTCGGCGAAGTCCTGCGCATCCAAAACCTAGACTTCAAAATCCAAGCCAGCCCCAGCCCCACCGCCCCGCTCAACATCACGCTCAACGGCAACCACATCAGCGCCAGCGGCATCGCCATAGACAACATCAACGCCAGCCTCAACGGCACGCAACGCCAACACCAATTCAAAGCCCAAGGCAGCCTGAAAATAGACAACAAACCGCTCACCCTACGCGCCAGCGCAAGCGGCGGGCTAAACGAGCAAACCCAATGGCAAGGCAGCATCAGCGAACTCAACATCGCAGGTGCGCTCAACTTGCGCCTGCAAAACACCATGCGGCTAGAAGCAGGCGCAGAGCGCGTAGCACTCAGCAGCGCAAGCTGGCAAGCACTTGGCGGCAGCCTGAATCTAGACCAGCTCACATGGAGCAAACAAACAGGATTAATCACCAAAGGTCGCGCCAACAATTTAAGCCTAGAACAACTGCACAACTTCTACACCCCGCCGATAGAACACAACCTCACCATCGCCGCCGACTGGGATTTAAGCTACACCCAAAGCCCGCGCGGCTACCTCAACCTGCGCCAACAAGGCGGCGACATCATCCTGCCCACTGCCCGCAAGCAACCGCTCAACCTGCAAAACTTCGTGCTCAAAACCACGCTGGACGGGCACGGCATCCACAACAACATCAGCGCCGACACCCGCTACGGCAAAGTATCGGGCGACTACAACATCCTGCAAGCCTTCGGCAGCGGCAAAATCACATCCGCCCCCGTAAGCGGCAAAATCCAATTCACCAACGACAACTTGGAAAGCCTGAAAAGCATGATGCCCGTGGGGCACATCATCCAAGGCTCGCTGCTTGCCACCGCCCAAATTGCAGGCACAGTGGACACGCCCAAACTCAGCGGCACCGTAAACGGCGAAAACCTGTATTACCGCAATCGCCAAGTTGGCATTATTCTGGACAACGGCAGCCTGAAATCCCATTTGGACGGACAACGCTGGCACATCGACTCGCTCACATTCGACCGCAAAGGAGGCAAAATCAGCCTCACAGGCGATGCCGCCTATGTGAACAGCGCCCCCGATGTCAACGCCAAAATCACCGTCGCCCAATACCCTATCCTAGACCAAGCCAGCCGCCGCCTCACGCTATCGGGCACAACCGACATCAGCTACAACAGCAGCGGCATCACACTCACAGGCAGCCTGAAAACCGATATGGGACGCTTCGGCTTCCAAGAAAGCAGCGCCCCCACGCTGGATGACGACGTGATTATCGTGGGCGAAGTCAAACCTCCGCCCGCGCCGCCCCTGCCGCTCAAACTCAACCTAGAATTAGACCTTAACGACCGCCTGTTCTTCGTGGGCGAAGGCTTGCGCGTGTCGCTCGGCGGCAAGCTCAATCTCACTTCCCACACCACCGCCGATGTGCAAGCCGTTGGCAGCATTTACATCACACGCGGGCAATACAAAGCCTACGGGCAAGATTTGGTGGTGAAAAAAGGCATCATCTCGTTTGTTGGCCCGCTCACCAAGCCCAATCTCAACATCCGTGCCGAACGCCGCGCCTCGCCCGTGGGCGCAGGCGTAGAAGTGTTGGGTAACCTAGAAGCCCCACGCGTGAGCCTAGTTGCCGATGAACCGATGAGCGAAAAAGACAAACTCTCATGGCTCATCCTCAACCGCGCCAGCTCAGGCAGCGACAGCGACAACGCCGCCCTCGCCACCGCCGCCAGCGCGTATCTTGCAGGCAAGTTCAACGACAAAATGGGCTTTGTGGACGACTTTGGCTTAACCACCCAACAAACCCGTAACACCGACACAGGCGAGCTCAACCCCGCCCAACAAGTGCTCACCTTCGGCAAACAGCTCACCCAAGACCTCTATCTCGGCTACGAAGTTGGGCTGGGGCAAGCCAACCAAACCGTGAAACTCGTGTATCAACTTAGCCGCGCCTTCCAAGCCATCGCCCGCATCGGCACGCTTTCATCAGGCGGCGAGCTCAAATACATCAAACGCTTTGATTAACACGACAAAGGCAGCCTGAAAACCATTTCGCCCAACTTTCAGGCTGCCACAAAGTTGGCAACCCACTTGCTTGCAAGCTACAATCCCCTTTTCATTCAACACAAAGAAAGAACCGCCATGATTAACCAATTTGACATCAACCCCTACACCAAAAACCAGCTTACCGCCTATCTGGAAAGCAAAAACATCAACCTGCGCGAAGGCATGGACAACGAAGAAACCAACAAAGAAATCGCCGCCATCTTGCACGCAGGCTTTCCCAAAATGGTACAAAAAATCTACTCGCTGGCGAAATTTGAAAAATTCTTCTGGGAAAAACGCGAGCTGTTGCACCAACACATCGCCAATCGTTTTACCGCGATTGACGAAAAAGCCGCCAAAAAAGGCAAGTAAATATCCAATGTAGGGCGTGAGACTTTGCCACGCTTCTATTCAGATATTGACCACCCCAAAGGCAGCCTGAAAACCTGTTTTACCGTTTTCAGGCTGCCTCAACCGCACACTTAACCAACCCTATAAGGAAACCCAACCATGAGCCGAAAAGTTCAAATCAACAAAGGCGCAATCCAAGACAACGCCTTAAAAGCCCTAGTCAAATCCAACCTCTTTCGCCACAAGGTAGAGCGCAACAAAAAAGGCAAAGGCAGCTACAACAGACAGCAAGCAAAAAAATGGCAGGACGGTTCGTTTGAATCGTCCTGTTTTGTTTGGGCGGATGGCATTGCGTAGGGCGAAGCTAAAATGCTTTTGTTTACACGTTGTTACGCTATAACAAAATAAAAATAATGAAATTTCAAAGGGTTATTGATTTAACTTCACCAAACGTTTACAATGCGTGCGCAGTAAATTTTCCACAACCCTATACAGGAGCATACAAAAATGACCGATTGTCAAACACACGCAAACCACACCCACGTTCACGGCGCAAACTGCGGACACACCGCCATTCAACACGGCGACCATGTGGACTATCTACACGATGGGCATCTGCACCACGCCCACGCCGAGCATTATGATGAACACCGCTTAGACGTAACCAATGCCAATCCCGATGGCTGCCACCCTGTGCACACTTGCGGCGAACACCGCCACGGCGCAGGCTGCGGACACGAAGCTGTGCCACATGGCGACCATGTGGATTACTTGGTAAACGGACGCTTGCATCATCAACACGGCGACCATTGCGATGACCACGGCCCTGTGCAAATCGTGAAATAACCGCGCAATAAAAAACACGCTCGCAAAGCTCTGCGGGCGTGTTTTGCATTTTCAGGCTGCCTGAAAATTAGCGTGGGGCGCAATCTTTAAACAAGATTTCATCGTTGGGCGAAGTGATGGTGGCGATGTTGGCTTTGCGTGCGTTTTTGCTGGTGAGCATTTCCATGTTGATGCTGTAGCCGCTTCCGCCAAAGATAGTGTCCACGTTGTCAGATTTGTTTAAATCGTATTGCATCACGCGGGTTGCGCCGTTCAATTTAGCAGCAGCGGTAACGGGAATGCCTGCGCCGTTAAAGTTGTATTTCACGGCAACGCGACCTTGTTGGCAGGTGTAGTTTACGGTGTGCGTGCTGGTGATTTTTTTCGCGTTAATCGAACCGCGTGGGGCGGCGATTGCGCTGCCTGCGATAACGGTTAAAGCCAAAATGCTCAAAGTTTTTGCGATGTTCATATTTTGTCCTTTGCGGAAAAATGGGTTGATTGCTGCAAGGATTTGCAACGGGCGGCATCATAAATTTAGTGTTTATGTTTGTCTAGTAGGGCGAGTGGGTGTTTTCATATTTTTTCAAATGTCAAAACGGCTGAACTTTGGGATGTGGGTTCAGCCGTTGGTTGGTTGATTGGCACACGCCAGAGGCAGCCTGAAAAGCTGTTTTGAAGCCGTGGCGAAGGATGAGCCTGCTTTAATTGCTCCACGCCATTCAATAGGATGCAAGAGCACGGCTTGCAAGCAAGCCGTAGCGGCGCGGGGGTGGTTTTCAGGCTGCCTCATAGTGCGCCCGCGTTGAGGCAGCCTGAAAACTATTTCGCTGGCGATGCGCTGGATTGATGTTTTTCCCATTTGGCGCGGTGTTCGGGGGCGTAGGCGAGGTTGATGATGATTAAGGCGGGGATTTTGTTGCCTGTGTTGGCTTGGGCGGGGATGGCGAGCGCAAGCAGCGTGCCTTTTTTAAATTGCTGGATGCCTGCTTGTTGCATGCCTTGTTTGCGGCTTTCGGGGGTTTGGCTGGGATCGATTTGCAAAATGGCAAATTCATCGGCGGTTAAATCGGGGTAGGGGGCGAAGCCTGCGGTTTTCAGGCTGCCTAATAGCGCGTCAAAATTGAGGTCGGTGCGCGAGAATAAGATGGATTGCAACACTTTGCTGTCGTTATCAAACATAAACATTTGTTGCGGCACGCTGCCTTTGATGTCACGCATATAGATGGCGATGTCGCCCGATTCAACTGAAATGTTGCGGTTGCCATAGGTTAAATATCCGCTGTCGCCTTGAAGCGCATCGGGGTAGGCTTTTTTAAACTGTTCAACGGTGGTGCTGCCGATTTGCACTTGTTGCAACACATCGCTTTGGCTGGCGACAACGGCTGGGGCAGAATCAGTGTTGTTGCCCATGCGAACATCGCAGGCGGTGAGCGCGAGCGCGAGCAGGATGGGGGCAATCAGATTGAGTTTCATGGGCACTCCTTGGTTGGTAGGATGGAAGCGAAGTTGAGGCAGCCTGAAAACGGTGATTAAGGGCGTAAGGCAGCCTGAAACGGGGGCACAGCCGCGCCGCAGCGTTGCAACAGGGAGATGGTTTCAAACACGGGCAAGCCCATCACGCCGGTGAAGCTGCCCGCCAAATGCTGCACGAACACGCCGCCGATGCCTTGGATGCCGTATGCGCCTGCTTTGTCCAGCGGCTCGCCCGTGGCGATGTAGGTGGCGATTTGCGCGTCGCCCAGCGGGCAGAACTGCACGTTGTTTTGCTGCACGCAGGCGTGTTCGTGTTCGCCGAACGACACGCACACGGCGGTGAGCACTTGGTGCGTGTCGCCCGATAGCTCGCGCAGCATGGCGGCGGCGTGTTGGGGCGAGGCGGGCTTGCCGAGAATGGCGCCGCGATGCACCACGCTGGTGTCGGCACTGATAATGGGGAATTGGCTGGCTTGCGGGTGGGCTTGGCGGGCGGCGCGGTTTTTGGCGATGGCAAGGCGCAGCACATAATCGGACGCGGCTTCGTTGGGGCGCGGGGTTTCGTCGATTTCGGCGGCGATGTTGTGGATGGTGTAGCCGAGGTTTTGCAGGATTTCGCGGCGGCGTGGGCTGTTGGAGGCGAGGTAGAGTTGGGGCATGGGGTGTCCTTGTGGGCGGGGTGAGGCAGCCTGAAAACGGGTAGAACAAGCAGAACAGCCATCGGGCATGGTTGGCGTGCGTTTGCGGGTAATTCAATCAACGAGTAGGGCGTGTGAGCTTGTTCACGCGCCGTTTAGCCAAGCGCAACAACGGTGCGTGGCAAAGCCACACCCTACACGGGTGCTGAGGCAGCCTGAAAACGGTGTAATCGGCGTTTCAGGCTGCCTTATTCTTGTTCAACTGGGCGCGGATGATTTCCACCGCCATCGGGATAACAGAAAAAACCACAATGCCAATCACCAATGCACCAAAGTTGTTTTTAATAAACGGCACATTGCCAAACGCATAGCCCAAATAGGCAAGCGACACCACCCAAGCCATCGCGCCGATGATGTTGTAGCGCAGAAAATGCCCATAGTGCATTTTGCCCATGCCCGCCACAAACGGGGCGAAGGTGCGCACAATCGGCACAAATCGCGCAAGAATGATGGTTTTGCCGCCGTATTTTTCGTAAAACGCATGGGTTTTGGCGAGGTATTCGGGCTTGAAGATTTTGCTATCGGGGCGGGCGAACAGTTTTTCGCCGAAGTGTTTGCCGATTTCAAAATTGGATGCGTCGCCCAAAACGGCGGCGGCAAGTAGCACGGCAACAATGATGTGCACGTTGAGCGCGCCAGCCGAGGCGGCGGCAACAGCGCCTGCGGAAAACAGCAGCGAGTCGCCCGGTAAAAACGGCGTTACCACCAAACCTGTTTCGCAGAACACGATGGTAAACAAGATGGCGTAAATCCAAATGCCGTATTGGGCGGTGAGGGCGATAAGGTGTTGGTCTATGTGGAGGATAAAATCTAGCATGGTTGAGGCAGCCTGAAAAAGGGTAAAGGATAAAGAGAAAGGTTGAGGCAGCCTGAAAACGAGCGGGGCTAAAACGTGCCGCTAAAAATGTTTTCAG
>CAJPSG010000031.1 GCA_905373195.1 Kingella oralis | reverse complement strand
ATACTGACCTTCTTTGTTTGGGAAAGTGTTGCACTTGTGAGGCGAATGTAAGACCCCCAAAACGCCGTTTACCTATCCCCCGACAACCAAGACCAAATCGCCGACATCCTCACCCGCGCCGCCGATGGGCGCGACATCCGCCTGATTGTCGCCACCGATGCCGAAGGCATCTTAGGCATCGGCGATTGGGGCTGCAACGGCGTGGACATCGCCGTTGGCAAACTCATGGTTTACACCGCCGCCGCAGGCATACCCCCCGAAAGCGTGCTGCCCGTGGTGCTCGATGTCGGCACCGACCGCCAAGCCCTGCTGGATAATCCGCTCTATCTGGGCAACCGCCAAAAACGCCTGCGCGGCGAAGCCTATTACCAATTCGTCGATGCCTTTGTGAACGCCGCCGAGCGCGTGTTCCACCAACCCTATTTGCATTGGGAGGACTTCGGGCGCAGCAACGCCGCCAACGTGCTGCACACCTACCAAGACCGCATCGCCACCTTCAACGACGACATACAAGGCACAGGCATCATCACCCTCGCAGGCATATTCGGCGCACTTGCCATCAGCAAAGAAAAACTTGCCGACCAAACCTATGTATGCTTTGGCGCAGGCACAGCAGGCTGCGGCATCGCCCACCGCGTCTATACCGAAATGCTGCGCCAAGGGCTGTCCGAAAACGAAGCCCGCGCCCGCTTCTATCTTGTGGACAAACAAGGCTTGCTGTTTGACGACATGGATGATTTAACCCCCGAGCAACGCCCGTTTGCCCGCCGCCGCAGCGAATTTGCCAACGCCAGCGAGCTCACCAACCTCACCGCCATAGTCAAAACCATCAAGCCCACCATCTTGGTCGGCACCTCCACCCGCCCCAACACCTTCACCCAAGAAATCGTGGAAACCATGACCGCGCACACCGCGCGCCCCATCATCTTCCCATTGAGCAACCCCACCAAGCTCGCCGAAGCCACCGCCGCCAACCTCATCGCATGGTCGCAAGGCAAAGCCCTCGTGGCAACAGGCATCCCCGCCGATCCCGTGTTCTTCAACGGCGTGCACTACACCATCGGGCAAGCCAACAACGCGCTGATTTACCCCGGTTTAGGCTTAGGCGTACTCGCCGCCAGCGCACGGCGCGTGAGCGATGAAATGATTTCCCGCGCCGCCCATTCGCTCAGCGGCTTGGTAAACCCCGATGTCGCCGGCGCAGCCGTGCTGCCCCCCGTTGCGCAATTAACCGAGTTTTCGCAAACCGTGGCACGCGCCGTAGCCCAATGCGCGATAGAACAAGGGCTCAACCGCGAACCCGTTGCCGATATTGGCGCAGCGATTGACGCGATTCGCTGGACGGCGGAATATCATTGATTGGGTTGGATATAGGAAATGCGTTTCAGGCTGCCTTTGGGGGGGTAGGGCAGCCTGAAAACAAAAACCGTTTGGTGTTTTGCCAAACGGTTTTTTTTGCTGGATGGATTGGCTTTCAGGCTGCCTTTTGTGTTGCCATCATTCCACCTGAATGCCACACCCCGCCTTAGGCTTGTTCCCCAAAATGTTAATCACCTTGCGCGCAGGCTTTTCAGGCTGCCCATCGTCTTCATCGCGCGGGGTGGTAAACGACACGGTTTCGCTGTCAAACGCCAAATCGCCGCCGTGTTTCAGCGTCTGCCCGCGCTGCAAGCCCGCAAAGTCAAACAGTTCGGTGTCCGCCAGATGCGAGGGCACCACGTTTTGCAGCGCGGAGAACATGCTTTCAATGCGGCCGGGGAAGCGTTTGTCCCAGTCTTTCAACATATCGCCGATGACTTGACGTTGCAAATTAGGCTGCGAGCCGCACAGGTTGCACGGGATGATGGGGAATTGTTTGATTTCGGCGTAGCGGATAAGGTCTTTTTCCTTCACATACGCCAGCGGGCGGATAACGATGTGTTCGCCGTTGTCGGAAACCAGCTTGGGTGGCATGGCTTTGAGCTTGCCGCCGTAAAACATATTTAAAAACAAGGTGGCGATGATGTCGTCGCGGTGATGCCCAAGCGCGATTTTGGTGCAGCCCAGCTCTTTTGCCGTGCGATACAAAATGCCGCGCCGCAAGCGGCTGCACAGCGAGCAAGTGGTTTTGCCCTCGTCTAACACGCGCTTCACGGTGGAATAGGTGTTTTCTTCCACAATTTTAAACGGCACGCCAATGCTGGCAAGGTATTCAGGCAAAACGTGTTCGGGGAAGCCCGGTTGCTTTTGGTCTAGGTTTACCGCAACCAGCTCAAACTCAATCGGCGCAGAGGCTTGCAGTTGACGCAGGATGTCTAACAGCGCGTAGCTATCCTTGCCGCCCGATAGGCACACCATGATTTTGTCGCCGTTTTCAATCATGTTGAAATCGTTAATCGCATCGCCCACAGCATGGCGCAGGCGTTTTTGCAGTTTGTTGGTTTCTAATTCGTGTTTGGGTTTTTTAGACATGGTTACGCGTTCCGAAAAATGAAAAGGCGCGATTATAGCGTTTTAACTCCGTTGAATCCTACGGCTTTCAGGCTGCCGCGTGAAAAAGCCCCGCATGGAGCGGGGCAGTAAAGCGGGGGAATTAGAAACGGTAGGCGGAGCCCACGCTAAATGTGTTGCCGCGCAAGCGGACGCGGTCGCCAAAATCGTCTTTTTTGGTGCGAAGGTGTGTGTTGCGGTATTCCGCATTCAGCTCCACATTGGGCATCACTTGATATTTTGCGCCTACGCTTACGCCAAAGCCGTTGGCTCTATCTGTTTCGCCGTCTTCGGTGTCTTTAAATTTTGCGTGTTGGTAATGCACGCCCACATAAGGCATAAAATCGTTGGTTACTTTGAAGCCTTGTTGGTAGCCCAAGCTGTATCCGTTTTTTTGCTTGATATCGCCGCCTTCGTCATCAAAAACGAAGGCTTTGCTTGAACCTAATTTCACTTTTCCTTCCACCATCCCCACCAGCGGCGTGTCGCCATAAGCGAAACCATAAGACCCCGACAAATTGGTATCAGACATATTTTTGCCATTGGTGGTTACTTCGTCTTTGGCTTTAAATTTGGTTACACCTGTGTCCAAGCCAACGGCAGGGCCCACAAAATTATCCGCCATAGCAGCAGCGGAAACGAACGCAAGCAGCGCGACAGCCAGTTGTTTTTTCATGATATGTTCTCCTAAAACAGATGAAAAATAAAAGCATTTCCATGCCAAAACATGAACGCGCAACAGAATAATGCAGGCGATGGGGTTTGTCAAAATTGAGGCAGCCTGAAAACCGATGGGGTGCTAAAATTGCAACATTGCATTGTTTGTATTCAAAGGACACGCCATGAAATACCGCATCGCCCCCAGCATTCTTTCCGCCGATTTTGCCCGCTTGGGCGAAGAAGTGCGCAACGTGGTCGCCGCCGGCGCAGACATGATTCACTTTGATGTGATGGACAACCACTATGTGCCCAACCTCACTTTCGGTCCGATGATTTGCGCTGCGCTGCGCCCGCACACCAGCGCGCCGATAGATGTTCACCTGATGATTGAACCCGTGGACGACATGATTGGCGCGTTTATCAAAGCCGGCGCAGACATCATAACCTTCCACCCCGAAGCCAGCCGCCACATTGACCGCAGCCTATCGCTGATTCAAGACGCGGGCAAACAAGCAGGCTTGGTGTTGAACCCCGCCACATCGGTTTCTGTGCTGGAAAACGTGTTAGACAGGCTGGATATGGTGTTGCTGATGTCGGTGAACCCTGGTTTTGGCGGGCAAAAATTTATCCCGCACACGCTGGAAAAACTGCGCCAAACCCGCGCCCTGCTGGATGCCTACGAGCAACGCAGCGGGCGACACATCCGCCTAGAAGTGGACGGCGGCATTAAAGTGGACAACATCGCCGCCGCCGCTGCCGCAGGCGCGGACACATTTGTGGCGGGTTCGGCGATTTTTGATGCGGATGATTATGCAGGCGTGATTATGGCGATGCGCTCGGAGTTGGCGAAAGCGTAGCGCGTTGCTGTGTTAAGCGATGCCAAGCGATAAAGGCAGCCTGAAATGGGTTTGCGCCCTGTGTTAATAGGGGTAAGCGGTTTATAGTGAAATCAATCAAGAAATATCTAATTCAATGTGTGTAGGGTGTGTGAGCTTGCTCACGCACCGTTTAGCGATATTGGTGGTGTCCTAAAAAGTATGCTGACATAAAACGTCAAGCCAATAACGATATTTCTATCGTACAAAATTTCCTGTTAAAACAGCGGAATTTGGCTAATTTAAATTACTAAAAAACAAGCAGTTTTTAGGACACCACCGCGATATTTAAATGGTCGTGGCAAAGCCACACACCCTACGCCCCTTTACTATTTCGGATGTTTTTTCAAGGCAAATACCATGGCCGCGGCAATGGAAAAGCAGCCTGCACTTTGAATTTTCCAAGTGCAGGCTGCTTTTTTCTATTTCTCATGCTGCCTTTTCCCCCATTTCGGCTTAACCACACCCAAGGCCGTCGCCAGCACCGCCAGCAGGATATTGGCCGCGCCGACCATATCTTCCACCTTGTGCGCCGCCTTGATTTGCCCTGCATATTCCGCCACGCCCTGCTGCGCCAACCGCAACATTTCGCTGCCCGCAGGCACAATCACAAAAAATGCCAACAGGGCAATCAGCACCGCGGCAAACACGTGGACACGCAGCCAAACATCGCGTTTCAGCGACCATGACTGCAACCACATCCCCACGCCCGTTGCCAGTGTCAGCAGCAGTCCAGGCATCGTCAGATAGCGCGTGGCCGCCGTAATATGCACGCGCGAAGCCAGAAATGCCGCCTCATTACCCGCTTGCGGCGCACCGCCCAGCACAGAGGCAACAATATGGCCGAAAATCGAACCCAAAAACAGGGACAGGCCGATTAAATGCAGTATTTTGAGCAAACGGTAAATGTTTCGGTTCATCTCAGTTTCCTTATCAGTCTTTCAATAAAGAAACTAGTTTACCTATATAGAAAATAGTTGTCAATTTATGGATATAAATTTCTTTATGTGCTAAGCCGATTCTTTGCGCTATTTATCCTGATAAAACTGGCCGAGTTGCGCCAATACCCGTGCCGCGGCGGCCAAATCATCAGGATGAAACTGTTCGGCAATTTTCTCCGCATGGGCGCGCCAATGTGCACGAATCTGCCGCGCAACTTTCTGACCTTTTTCGGTTAAAACATAAAGTTGCGCACGCTGGTGTGCCGGATTCGGCTGGGCGGCGAGCAGGCCTTCTTCTATCAGGACATTGACCTGCTTTAACGCGCCCTGGCGGGTAATGCCCATTTTTTCGGCAATCTGCGGCACGGTGGGCGGCGTTTCCGAAAGCAACACCGCCCCCAGCACCTGCCAACGCGAAGTGTTCAAACCCAAAGGGGCGGCAAAACGGTTGCCCCATTCGTACAAAATCCCATTTAATCTGAATATGTTGAGTGTAACGGCGGTAAGGTGTTCGCTGGGTTGGGTCATGGTTGCGCCTTTCTATAAAATAGAAATAAGTTTATGTAACATGGTGATTTGTTGTCAAATGAGCATCGAAAAGCAGCCTGCACTTCATTTTCCAAAGTGCAGGCTGCTTTTTAAGCCTCAACAAACTGACTGCGGGATTACCACTGATACAGCGCGCCCGCGCCAACGCCGGTGCGGCCTTGGGAATTGACAGAGAACGAGCCTTTCACAATCCAGTTGCCGCCGTCGCTGATGGCCGATGCGCCCACGGTAATCGCAGACTGGCCGCCGTAGTAGCCTGTGCCGATACCGATGCCGGATGCGCCGGTGCGGATCACTTGCGGAATGGAGCTTTGCGCGATACCGCCTGCAATGCCGGCGTTGCTGTTGTCTTCCAATTTGCCGATACGCTGGCCGAGCTGGTTAATCTGGTTTTGGTTGGCGGTGCTGCCTGCCACGGCAGCCTGCAGTTGGCGCACGTTCACGGCATCGTTGGGGTTGGTACCGTCCGCAACATGGGTAATCTGCTTGTTGCCTGCGTCAATACCGTTGTTGGTCACGCTCGAGCCGTTGTTGATGGTCAGGCCGTTGTTGTTCACGGTGGTATTGCCGGTTTTCAGGCTGCCTGCATAGCTGCGTTGAACTGCGTTTCAGGCTGCCTTTCTTGTTGAACCATAAGAACCATAAGGCAGCCTGAAACCACCCCACAAAACAAAAACACCGTTATTCCCATCAACCAGAATAACGGTGTTCTCACGTTTAGAACCTGTATTCACTATTTCCATAGGCAGATTTTATGAAATAAAAGCGCGGATACAAGGCAAAAAGCGCAGCAAGGTTGGACACCTTGCGAGCATTTTTAACGCAGTAGCCACGTTTTTAGGGCATAAAAGATGTCTATGGAAATAGTGAATACAGGTTCTTAATTTTCAGGCTGCCGATTAGCCCACCCAGCTTGCCACTTTGGCGATGCCCGCTTCGCTAAACAAATATTTCGCCAAGAAAAACCAGCCTGCCGAGCCCACTAGCGCGATGCCCATGTTCATCCCCATGCTTTCGGAAAAGCGGTCAACCACTTCCAGTACAGCCACCGTAAACAAATACAAAATGCCCCAAGTGGTTAAAAGCTGAGCATCAAAATCGGGCATTCCGCTCCATTCCATTGTTGCTTTGATGACCATCGCCAACACGGTAAAGCCCAACGCTTCGCCCAATGAATTGACATCACGGTTGGCAGACCAAATGCACCAAAAACCTAAAATAAACGCAATCAGCAAAAATGAACCGTACATAATTGTTTCCTTTTTTATATTTATTCAGAAATCTTTAATCCGCGTTTCAGGCTGCCGTTAAGGAGTCGGCAAGCTGTTGCGCTTGGTTGAATTGAATGGTACCTTCATATATGGCACGCCCTGTAATCACGCCTGCGATGCCTTCGTGTTGCACGGCGCAAAGTGCGCGTACATCGTCCAAATTGGTTAAGCCGCCCGAGGCGATGATGGGAATATTGACCGCGCGGGCAAGATTGACGGTGGCTTCAATGTTTACGCCGCTCATCATGCCGTCTCTGCCGATGTCGGTGTAGATAATGCTGTTTACGCCGTCGTGTTCAAATTGCTGGCTCAAATCGGCGACGCGGTGTTCGGTTACGGTTGCCCAGCCATCAATGGCAACCATGCCGTCTTTGGCATCCAGCCCTACAATGATGTGCCCTGCAAATTCGCGGCAGGCATCACGCACAAATTGGGGATTTTTAACGGCGGCTGTGCCGATGATGACATCGGTTAAGCCGAGATTTAGGTATTTCTCTATGGTGGCTAAATCACGGATGCCGCCGCCCAGTTGCACGGGAATATGGGCGGACACGGCGGCGAGAATTTCGGCGATGGCGGGGAAGTTTTTGGGCTCGCCTGCAAATGCGCCGTTTAAATCCACCAAATGCAAGCGGCGCGCGCCTTGTTCCAGCCAGTGCTGCGCCATTTGGGCGGGGCTGTCTGAAAAGATGGTGGCTTGTTCCATTAAGCCTTGTTTGAGGCGGACGCATTGCCCATTTTTGAGGTCAATGGCGGGGATAAGTTGCATGATTTGAGTTAAGCTATGTAATTTATTTTGTATTTTAGCAAATTTACATAGTTGAGTGTTAAGTCTTTGTGGGTTTAGGGTTGCCAGTGTAGGAAATTTTGCAACAGTTGCAGTCCTGCTTCGTGGCTTTTTTCGGTGTGAAATTGGGTGGCGAAAACGTTATCTTTACCGATGATGCAGGCGAATTCTTGCGGATATTGGCTGGTGGCAAGGGTGATTTCAGGCTGCGTGGGGACGAAATAATAGCTGTGGACAAAGTAAAAGCGTTCATCTTGCGGGATGTGGGCAAACAGAGGGTGGGCTTGGGTTTGGTGGACGTTGTTCCAGCCCATGTGGGGGACTTTGAGGCGGTTGCCTTGGGCATCGGTTTGCTGGGCATCAAAGCGTTTGACGCAGCCTGAAAACCAGCCCAAGCCTTGCGTGTCGCCTTCTTCGCTGTGTTCAAACAATAGCTGCGCGCCGACGCAGATGCCGAAAAAGGGTTTGTTTTTCAGCGCGTCGCGGATGGCTTCGGCAAGGTTGCTTTGGTGGAGGGCGGCCATGCAGTCGGGCATCGC
>CAJPSG010000030.1 GCA_905373195.1 Kingella oralis | reverse complement strand
CATACTGACCTTCTTTGTTTGGGAAAGTGTTGCACTTGTGAGGCGAATGTAAGTGGCATTTTATTCTGCTGCTTTTTGCGCCAATCGTAAGTAATCCGTCAAATGTTTATTTTCTACATCTTCAAGCGTATGCAATTTCAAATGACGACGCCCTTTACCTTTGCCTTCCAATAAACCGTGCGGGTCTGCCATCTCGGCACCATGACCAAATTCCACAGTTATATGCTGCTTATAAACAAAAATGCCGCAAAACGGTTCGGGGGCAGCAAACAAAATACCGCCATATTTCGCTTCTTCGCTTACTGTATCTGCCAGTTGCCCTATTTTCGTGCGCACACTATTGGCGATTTCATACAAGGCAGGATTACTCATTTGCCAATCATCCAGCAGATTTTTTACTTTTTGATCCATGGGATTTTCCTAATTTGAGCTTGTAGGTTGGATATTGATGTCCGACAAAGCACTCCAAACCGTTATCGTCGGGCATCAATGCCCAATCTACGCGCCGTTTTCAGGCTGCCTACTGCTGGCAGTCTGCGCCCGATATGCTTGCGTCCACCAAGTGTTTGTTGTTGCGGTCGTAAAACGCCACCAGTAGCGTGCCGCCGCTGGTGAGCCACGGGGCGACGTTGGGGTCTTGACAGGAGGTTTTCACCATTTCGGGGCCGAGCGCGGATTTGATTTGTTCCAACTGGACGGCGCTGATGTCGCGCTGGCGCAGTTTGGTGAGGGTGAGCTGCATAATCATGGTGTTGCCGGCTTCCACATACAGCACTTTTTCCAAGCGCACACCATCGCCGAGCAGGCGGGGGAGCTGGCGGTTCATTTCTGCCACTTGGGCGGCAATGCGGTTGGCATCGCTGCCGCCGATGGGCTGTTGCGGCTGCTGCGGTTGGTCGGGCTGCTGTGGCGCGGGCTGTGCGCCGCCGCTGTTGTTGGCAGGGGGCAGTACGATGGGGGCGTTGGCAACGGGCGAGGCTTGGACGGCGGAGGCGGCTTGCTGCACGGGTTCGTCCGCTTCTTTGCCTTTGCCTGCAAACAGGAAGGCGGCAACCACGGCAATCAGCACCACGGCTGCGCCGATGCCGCCCCACAGCAGCAGTTTGTTTTTTGCCTACGGCACGGGGGCGGGTGTGGGTGGCAGTTCTGCCTGCCCAAGCAAGCCCTGCTGCATATCCATCGCGCTTTGGAGCGGTTTTCGGCACGCACGTTGAGGGCGTAGTCCACGGCGGCGAGAAAGGCGTGGCTGTATTGTTTTTCGTATGCGCTGCCTGCGAGCTTGGGCTGCATATCTTCGCCGGCGATGCGGGCGGGGGCTTCTTCTATCAGGCGGTGGGCGATGGCTTGGTAGATGCACGCGCCGAGGCTGTACAAATCCAGAGCGGGCAGGAATACGTCGCGCTAGTGGTATTGTTCAATGGGGGCAAACGGCGGGGTGAGAATCTGGGTGAGCGGGCGGCTTTTCTGCCCGACGGCTTGACGCGCTGCGCCAAAATCAATCAGCACGGGGATTTGGTTTTCGGTGATAAAGATGTTTTCGGGTTTGATGTCGCGGTGCAGAAGCTGCCGATCGTGAATGTATTTGAGCCCCTCTAACAGGGGGATAAAGATGCTGTTTAGCTCGGATTCGCTGGGGCGCGGGTGGTTTTTTATCCACTGATGCAGCGTGATGCCGCGCAGATAGGGTATGACGAAATAGATGGTGCCGTTGGCTTCAAACAGGTCGGTTACTTTGACGATGTTGGGGTGGTTCAGCCCATAAAGCAGCTTGGCTTCGTTGAAAAAGCCGTTTAAGCCCCCAGTTGAAAATTTCCTGATCGCTGCTGCTTTTGGCTTGGACGGCGAGCCCTTCTATGCGCACGCCGCTGTCGGGCAGGTATTCTTTGATGACGTGCTGCGAACCGAGGTGGATATGTTCGGCAAGGTAGGTGATACCGAACGCGCCCGAGCCGAGCACTCTGGATACGATGTAAACATGAAGCTGACTGCCAGGTGCGAGCGCGTCTGCCCGCTGTATATTTTGCAATGCTGATTATCAACAAACCCTAGAATTTTTTACAAATTAGGCAGCCTGAAATAAACAACATCATTTCAGGCTGCCTTTAACGCTTACCCCAGCATCCGCAGCAACTCTTCTTCACTCAACACCGTTATCCCCAAGCTCTGCGCTTTCTCCAATTTAGACCCCGCTTCCGCGCCCGCCACCACAAAATCGGTTTTCTTGGACACGCTGCCCGACACCTTGCCGCCTGCGGCTTCAATCATCGCGCTGGCTTGGTCGCGTTTGAGCGTGGGCAGTGTGCCCGTTAGCACAAAGGTTTTGCCTGCGATTGCGCTTTTCAGGCTGCCTGAAACGGCGTGATTTTGCTGTGGCGACTGCTCGGGCAGTCGGGCAAGGAAGGCATCTATTTCGCGCAACAGTTGGGCGTTTTCAGGCTGCCTACGCCATGTTTGCCAATCGGGCGGCAGGGCGTTGTCGGTGAGCAGTTGCGCGATGCTGCCGCCTGCCAAGTTCCACAGTTCTTGGGCGCGTTTTTCGCTGATTTTGTAATCGGGCAGTCGCGCCAGCCAACGCGCGGGCGTGGCGTGTTCGGGCACAGGCGTGGTAATCGCGGCTTCTTGCGGCGACACGAAGCGCAACAAATCATCCAGCAATTTTTGCTGTTCAGGCAGCCTGAAAAAGTGCGCGATGGAGTGGGCAACCACGCTGCCGATGTCGGGCAGGCAGGCGAGCACGGGTTCGGGAGCACGGCGCACGGTATTCAAATCGCCAAACGCGGCGGCAAGCTGCTTGGCTGTGCTTTCGCCCACATGCCGAATGCCGAGCGCGAACAAAAAGCGGGCGAGCGGCGGCTGGCGACTGGCGGCGACCGCGTCCAAAATATTGTGCGCCCATTTGTTCGCGCCCGATTTGCTGTCTTTGATGGTTTGCAGCTTAGTTATATCTAATTGATAAATATCAGCAAAACTGTGCAACACATCTTGTTCCACTAGGGCTTCAATCTGCTTGTCGCCCAAGCCGACAATATCCATCGCCTTGCGGCTGGCAAAGTGAATCAGCCCTTGCGCGCGCTGGGCTTTGCATACGATGCCGCCCGTGCAACGCGCCACCGCTTCGCCGACTTCGCGCTCCACTGCGCTGCCGCACACAGGGCAGGTTTCAGGCAGCCTGAAAGCGGGATGAACGGGCGTTTCCTTGCTTTCAAACAAATCGCCACTGTTTTCAGGCTGCATCGGGCGGCGTTCCAACACCACGCGCACCACTTCGGGAATCACATCGCCCGCGCGGCGCACGATAACGGTGTCGCCCACGCGCACATCTTTGCGCGACACTTCGTCTTGGTTGTGCAGCGTGGCGTTGGTAACGGTTACGCCGCCCACAAACACAGGCGCAAGCCGCGCCACAGGCGTGATTGAGCCCGTGCGCCCCACTTGCACATCAATCGCCTCCACCGTGGTCAAGGCTTCTTCGGCGGGGAATTTGTGCGCAATCGCCCAGCGCGGCGCACGCGACACGAAGCCGAGTTGCTGCTGCTGCCGCAAATCGTTCACTTTCACCACCATGCCATCAATTTCATAAGGCAAGCTGGGGCGCTGCTGCGACATGGTTTCATAAAAATCCAGCACTTCTTGAATATTGGCGCACACACGAATCTGCGCTTGCGGCTCGCTAAACCCCAGCCGCGCCAAGAGTTCAATTTCCTGCGCATGGCTTTCAGGCTGCCTAAATGTGTCGCTCAACTGCGCGATGCCGTAGCCAAAGAAATGCAATTTGCGCTGCGCCGTAATCGCTGAATTAAGCTGGCGCAAGCTGCCCGCCGCCGCATTGCGCGGATTGGCGAACGGCTTTTGCCCCGCGTCCAACTGGCGGGCATTGAGCGCGGCAAAATCTGCTTTCAGCATCAGCACTTCGCCGCGAACTTCAATTAAATCAGGCACTTCATCGCCGTGCAACTTCAAGGGAATGTTGCGCACCGTTTTCACGTTTTCAGTTACATCTTCGCCCGTTGTGCCATCGCCGCGCGTGGCAGCCTGAATCAAAATACCGTTTTGATACAACAGACTAATCGCCAAGCCGTCAAACTTGGGTTCAATAATGTATTCGGTGTGCGCCGCGCCCAAATCCTTGCACACGCGCTCGTCAAATGCGCGCATCTCGGCGTGGTCAAACGCGCCCGATTCATCATCGCGCGGCGAAAACGCATTTGCCAGCGACAGCATCGGCACGGCATGGACAACCGTTTCAAAGCCGTCCAAAACTGCCCCGCCCACGCGGTTGGTGGGGCTTTCAGGCAGCCTGAAAGCGGGATATTGCGCTTCCAACGCCTCCAATTCGCGGTATAGGCGGTCGTATTCGCTATCGGGCACGGTAGGCGCGTCGAGCGTGTAGTATTCGTGGGCGTATTGGTTGAGTTGGGCGGTTAGGGTTTGGATTTTTTGTTGCGCATGTTGGGGCATGATAGGCAGCCTGAAAATGGGAAAACGACATTTTAGGGCATTTTCAGGCTGCCTAAAAAGGGAAAAGCAGATGCGGGGAGGGGGGAGCATCTGCTTTGCGCACATAGCCATTAATCAATATATTCTTCGCCTAACTTGGCAACAAAACTAAAATCCTTATTCAACACAATATACGCGCCCGTGTATTTGCCCATCATGGATAGCACATACAGCTTACCGTGTTGTTTTTCCAAATCAGTTAATTCGGCTTGCACTTGCTTCGCATTATTCGCCATGGTTTGGCGCGCCATTTTATCTGCCCGCTCCACCACATCCAAAGATTGCCCGATTGCATCATAAGATTTTGTTGTGCCGTGCACATGCAAAGCAGCAATCGGGATACCTTCCAAGCGCGATAATTTACCCAAATCCATTTTGGTAAGTTGCTCATCTTCCGCTACTTCGCGTGCATTCAACACCGCAGTGGAACTGGTATTATAGATTACTGCCAATTTAGGGCGCTCCTGATACACCGTATGCATACCATAGCCCAATGCCGCAAACTGAATGGCCGCAATAATCAATAAATCGCCAATCACTTCCTTACGTTTTTTATTTGGATTAAAAATCAACAGGGTAATCAACGGTCCAATCACCACATCCACCCCAGCCATCAGCGTTAATCCCTGCCAACCGCCGCTCATACTAAAATAAAAAGAAGGATAAAGTTTCAACAACATCCACGCCACAATCACCGCAAATATCAGCAACGAAAGACACACATGGATAAGCATGGCAAAAAATTTAACACGAATGAGCAATTTAGAAAGCATATTATCAACCTTAACATCATAAATTCTTATTGGCACAAAACTTGCTGGTAAGCCAAGTTTCTCAAACCAAAATTATAAAGGAAAGAAATAAAATGAAAAATCAAAATTTTAACAAAGGATTTACGCTTATTGAACTGATGATTTCAATAGCTATCTTGGGTGTCTTAGCGGCAATCGCCCTACCGATGTATCAAGATTACTTGATTAAAGCACAAGTGAGTCGTGTGTTTTATGAACTCAATGGCGCGCGCACGATTGTTGAATCTATTATTGGTAATGGCAACTTACCCACCATTGTGGAAAGCGATGATGGCAAACTTGTTGGCACAAATGGTGCGCGTTATGAATACATCGGCATCAACAATAACGGTGGTTCTTCCAATCTTATCCGCATTGCTGCCGTAGATGGCAACACAGGTACGCTAAGTGCTGTTTTTGGTAAAGCCGCCTACACAGGTGTTAAAGATACCAAAATTACCCTCACACGCACAGAGAGTGGCTGGGAATGCACAATTGATGGTTCTGCTGCCCAAGCATGGAATGTAAAATATACCCCTGGCAACTGCAAAAATATTTAATTTGAAACACAAATAAGCCGTTATCTTATTTTGGATAACGGCTTTTCTGTTTTTCGGGCTGTTTCATCAACAGCTCATGCCATCATTATGGCTTCACTTTAAAATGTACCCAACTTACATCGCTCCATCGCAAATTTTTATACAACGGCGCTTTAGTTAGCGCGTCAACACTAGGCAAATTGATAATTGGCGGCATATGGTCACCCACTACAATCACTTCCACACCTTTCATTTCAGGCTTTTTAATCAATTCACCCAAATCATCAAAAAATTGGGCTTCTAGGCGCATATTATTACAAATATCCCCTTCAAATAATCCATATTTTTTGCAATCCAAACCCGTTTCGTGCATATCAGTTTGTGTGTAGGGGAAATGAGATGTGAGCGTAAGCCAATAAACAAATTTTTTGCCATCTTTGGCATCGGCAAACTCCTTAGCCACCACATTAGTTAATGCGCTATCACACACGCCATTAAACGCATGACATTTAGGTAAATCCATCATATTTTCAACAAATAATACTTTGGCAAAACCCGCTTTGGGATACCATTCCACGCGGTCATACAATCGCCCGCTTGCACCATGCAAAGCAGTGGTTTGATAACCCTGTTGTTTGAGTTGATAGGGTACACAATCAACAAATGCACTATTTTCCAGCATACCAAAAGCATAGCCATTTTTAATGCCTTTATTGCAAAGCTCACGCATTTCGCCTTCAACTGTTGCGCCCGCAAATTCAAAATAGCCTTCTTCAATAAACTCCAAATTATCTTGTTGTTTATAAATATTACTCAATATTTGGTGTTGCACTTCTTTCTCCCTAGCTACGCCCCACGATTCTGCAATAATGAATAAAATTTTATTGGATGATGGTTGCTGCAAATGAGTAAGCGCCCGATTCCATGGATTAGGCAAAAATTGAGGCTTTGTCTTGGTAAAAATAGAAAACTTGCTTTGATTTTCAAAATCGTATAAAGCCAACTGGCTGTTAGCAACAAAATAATTGCTGCGTCCAAACCATTCTAATGGCACATCACGATAAGTTACTTCTCTTACTATCCAACCAATTGCCCCTAACATAATCGCGCAAACTAAAACGAATTTAAACGTTGCTTTTTGCACTATTTTATTCAACAAAAATGGAAATATTAGAGCATAAAGTGATATGCCCAAGGTTGCAACAATATATAGAGTAGGCGCTTGAAATAAGAAAGGTGCTAATGAACGGATAGCAGCAAAATCCATAAACGGGAAAAACTGAATCACGCACATCAACACATCGATAAACAAGGTAATTATCCAAGCTATGCTGCCTAAAACTTTACCTAATTTAAAAGGTAGAGGCAGAGCAAACAATACCACACACAAAAAATAATCTAAATTGATAATAGGTCGCCCCAATCCCAATGCTGCGCCCACTATCCAAAACAAAACATTAGGCAACAACAATACAAGAAACGCCCAAAATAAGCACTGGCGATAACTATGAAATGGAGGAAGTTTATAATCTTTGCTTAAAACTGTTGAGAAAGACATTTTATTTCCAATATATCTATGAATATGCTTTTAAATATAACAGAAAAGACCACACCACATATGTGGCATGGTCTTACTTTTCAAGATAACGATTGACTACTAGTTAGCAGCAGCAGTACAACCTGCAGGAATGAATTTATCTTTGAATTTAGCAGCTTTAACAATAGTGCATTTCCATACGCCATCTTCATCACGGCTTTGACGTACTTTAGTACCAGCGATGTCTTTGTTAGCGTTTCTACCCAAAACACCTTCAATCACTACTTTGTTACCAGTAGGAGTAACAGTAACGGCAGACAGCAAGTTAGAACGTACAGAAGTACCATCGTCGTTACCAGTTTTCAAACCAACCGCAGCAGTTGAATTTGGGTTAGTTACATCGGCACCCGCTTTAGGAGTTTTACCATCAAACAAGGCGGCATCAACAGCAGTTTTAGCAGCAGCCAATTCGCTTACTACACGAGTGGTTTGAGATTTAGAAATGTAGTCTTGATACATAGGCAGAGCGATAGCAGCCAAGATACCCAAAATTGCGATTACGATCATCAACTCGATCAAAGTGAAACCTTTTTGCATAGTTTTCATGTTTTATCTCCAAGATAAATAAAAAAATGTGCGGTACGTTTTCAGGGAAGAACACTTGTTTCGTGTACCGCGTTGCGAATCAAGTGTGTTGTGATTGATATTTAGCATGGGTTGTGCCAGCTCATGTT
>CAJPSG010000029.1 GCA_905373195.1 Kingella oralis | reverse complement strand
TATTGGGGCTGCCCCATCCCCATCATCCATTGCGAACGCTGCGGCGATGTGCCCGTGCCCGAGCAAGATTTGCCCGTGGTGCTGCCTGAAAACGTTGTCCCCGATGGCGCAGGCTCGCCGCTTGCCAAAATGCCCGAGTTTTACCAAACCCAATGCCCCACTTGCGGCGGCGCAGCGCGGCGCGAAACCGACACCATGGATACCTTTATGGAATCCAGCTGGTATCAATTCCGTTATATGTCGCCCCGGTTTGACGGCGGCATGGTGTCGCCCGAAGCGGCGGCGTATTGGCAACAGGTTGACCAATACATCGGCGGCATTGAACACGCCATTTTGCACCTGCTTTACGCGCGTTTCTTCACCAAGCTGATGAACGATGAAAGCATCGTGCCCGTGCGCGAGCCGTTTAAACAGCTGCTCACGCAAGGCATGGTGCTGGCGGCAACCTATTACCGCGAAAGCGCGGACGGCAAAAAAACATGGTTCAACCCCGCCGATGTAACCGTGCAAACCGATGAAAAAGGTCGCCCCGTATCCGCTGTATTGGATGCCGATGGGCAGCCCGTTATCATTGGCGGCGTGGAAAAAATGTCCAAATCCAAAAACAACGGCGTGGACCCACAAGTCATCATCAACACATACGGCGCAGACACCGCGCGCTTGTTTATGATGTTTGCCAGCCCGCCCGAGCAATCGCTGGAATGGAGCGACAGCGGCGTTTCAGGCGCGCATCGCTTTTTGAACCGCCTATGGCGCACGGTGTATGGCTTTGTGCAACAAGGCGGCGCGGCAGTCAGCAAGTTTTCAGGCTGCCAAGACGCACTTTTAGGCAGCCTGAAAGAACTGCGCTTCAAATTGCACAGCACCATCGCCAAAGTAACGGACGACTACGACCGCCGCCAACAATTCAACACCGCCATCGCCGCCGTAATGGAACTGCTCAACCAATACGACAAAACCGACACCGCCAGCGATGCAGGCAAAGCCGTCGCCCGCGAAGTGCTGGAAGCCACCATTATCATGCTCTCGCCCATCGTGCCGCATATCTGCGAAACGCTGTGGGCAGAACTCAACGCAGGCAGCGCGCTGTGGCAACAAGCATGGTTGCAGCCCGACCCCGCCGCGCTGGTGCAAACCGAAATAGAATTGATGGTGCAAGTAAACGGTAAACTGCGCGACAAAATCCTTGTCGTCGCCGATGCCTCGGAAGACGACATCAAAGCCGCCGCCTTTGCCAGCGCGGGCGCAATCAAATTTATGGAAGGCAAAACTCCGAAGAAAGTGATTGTTGTGCCGAAGCGGTTGGTGAACATTGTGGTTTGATGTTCGCATGAATAGGCAGCCTGAAAACGGGATGATGCGTTTTCAGGCTGCCTTTGTTTGCATTTATGCGCTGTAAATAGCCCAACGGCGGAAAAGCCAAACCCGCCCGCGCAAAAAGGCAGCCTGAAAACCAGTTTCCCGGTTTTCAGGCTGCCTTTTACGCTTGTTTATTCAACAAGGCTTATGGTGCAACTCACGGCGGGTTTAGAAACCACCCATGCCGCCCATACCGCCCATATCAGGCATCGCAGCAGGTTTGTCTTCGGGGATGTCGGCAATCATGCACTCGGTGGTCAGCATCAAGCCCGCGATGGATGCGGCGTGTTGCAAGGCAGAGCGCGTTACTTTGGCAGGGTCTAGCACGCCCATGGCAATCATATCGCCATAGGTGTCGTTGCCCGCGTTGAAGCCAAAGTTGCCCTCGCCTTCCAACACTTTGTTCACCACCACGCTAGGCTCGCCGCCTGCGTTGGCAACGATTTGGCGCAGCGGAGACTCAATCGCGCGTAATACGATTTTCACGCCCGCTTCTTGGTCGGCATTGCTGGTTTCAACCGATTTCACCGCCGAGCGCGCCAACCCCCTCCTGCTCTTCCTCACCCGCGACGACCTCATGCAGCACGCCGCCGCCCACATCACCGAAGAACAATTCCCCAAACACTGGCAAACCGCAGACGGCAAGTTCAAACTTTCCTACCGCTTCGAGCCGCACCACCCGCTCGACGGCGTTACCCTCACCCTGCCGCTCACCGTGCTCAACCGCATCAGCCCCGCCGCCCTCGAATGGCTCGTGCCCGGCATGATACGCGAAAAAATCCAGTTGCAAATCAAAGCTCTGCCCAAACAAATCCGCCGCATCTGCGTGCCCGTGCCCGAATTCATCACCCAATTTTTAAACCAAAACCCCGACCGCAACGCCCCCATCCTGCCCCAGCTCGCCCAAGCCATCGCCAAAACCGCAGGCGACATCCGCATACTCGAGCAAATCAACCAAGACGAATGGACCGCGTTCAGGCTGCCCGAACACTGCTATTTCAACCTCCGCATCATCGACGACGGTGGGCAAGAATTAGCCATGGGGCGCGATTTAATCCAAATTCAACAACAACTTGGCAAAGCCGCCGCCACCACCTTCCGCGACAACACCCAAGAATTCGAACGCGACAACGTCACCGCATGGGACATCGGCACCCTGCCCGAATCCATCAAATTCGCCCGCGGCAAACAACAGCTCACCGGCTACCTCGGTCTGCAAAAAGAAAAAGACGGCCGCATCGCCCTGCGCCTGTTCGACACGTCCGCCGCCGCCGAACAAGCCCACCGATTAGGCGTGATCGAACTCATGAAACTGCAACTAAAAGAACAAGTTAAAGACCTGAACAAAGGCATCCAAGGCTTCACCCAAGCCGCCATGCTGCTCAAACACATCAACGCCGACACCCTGCGCGACGACCTCACCCAAGCCGTCTGCGACCGCGCCTTTATCGGCGAAGACGAGCTGCCGCGCAACGAAAAAGCCTTCAAAGAACAAATCAAACGCGCCCGCAGCCGCCTGCCCGCCGTCAAAGAAGCCCTCAGCCGCTACCTGCAGGAAACCGCCGCCGCCTACGCCGAACTCAACGGCAAACTCGGCAAACACCCATTGACCCACCTCCTGCGACAACGCCTGCAAACCCTACTCGCCGCCCGCACCCCGTGGGCACAATGGCCGCGCCTTCCCATCTACCTCAAAGCCATGACCCTGCGCCTCGAAAAATACAGCAGCAACCCCGCCCGCGACGCAGCCCGCGAAGCCAACATTCAAGAGCTGGAAAACATGTGGGCAGAAAAAGTACAAACACTTGAAAAACAAGGACAACCCATTTCAGACGGCCTTGCCGCGTTTAAATGGATGATAGAAGAGCTGCGCGTATCGCTGTTTGCGCAGGAGTTGAAGACACCGTATCCGGTGTCGGTGAAAAGGTTATTGAAGGAGTTTAAGAAATAAAAAATCATGTTAATCAATATATTATTTTAAATGATATGTTAATATATTGAAATGTTGAAAAAAATTGGATTATCATCACATTTTAGATCCACCTAATTGTTTAAGAGAGGGAGGTATGAAAAAAAATCAACATGCTGTTGAATTAGGGCGTTTAGGCGGGAAAAAAGGAGGTGTAATTCGCTCTCAAAATCTATCACCTGAGCGCAGAAAAGAAATTGCCCAAAAGGCTGCCAATGCTAGGTGGAAAAAAGAAAATCAATTTCACTTAACAGGAGATCCAATTATGATGCAATGGTGCAAAAAACTTACTCGTAGCGATGCTCAACAAGATACTCAAGGTGCAAAAATGTCATTTTTGAGATTCACTAAAGGTAATTTACAAGTTGATCATACTGTTTATTTTCGAGATGTATTTTTTCAAACGGCAGGCTGGCATAAGCCATCTAACGTAGCGGAAACTATTGTTATAGATATAGACGTAAAATTACCCATGCATTCCGTTCCAATTAGAAGACAAATGCATTTAGATTATGATCCTAATCGGTCAGAGAATCATAGCGCACCAACTGTACATTTGATGTATGACCAACAAACTAGGCTTGAATTGGAAGAACATAATTGGACTGATCATGTGATTTGTGTTTCTTCAAACAATGGGCAGTTTTCTTTAGTTGTGTCATAGAAGTTGCATGGGGAGAAAGTAGCGTATCCTTTAAGAAATGCGCTACTTTTTGTTGTATATTATATAAATCATGATTTCTACTCACTTGAATTTCTGCGAGTCCTTGCAATCTATTTTCAGCGGTTTTAATTAAGTCAATAGTTTTATTTTTGAAAGATGTTATATTAATATTACTTTCGATACCGATGCAATGTCTATTCTCTAATGCGGCAGCTACTAGAAAACTACCTGATCCAAAACAATTATCTAAAACGATATCTCCTTCATTTGTATAAGTTCTGATCAAGTAACGACCTAGTTCTACAGGTTTTTGTGTCGAGTGAACAACTTCTCCTTCAGCTTCAGCAGTTTTGAAGTATATGACATCCGTAGGGTATCTCATCCCATCTGATTGGACATGGGCGGGTTTGAAATTTCCATAAGAACCAGTTAGTTGATTTTTGCGTAAGCCTTTATTGTAGGGATCTCCTTGACTCATTTGAGGATTGTATGTTGGTTGTTTGGAATAAAATACACAAATATCCTCATGTTTCCTTAAAGGCTGTTTTTTTGCATTCAAAAAATTTGTTGCCTTGGATTTCTCCCAGGTTAATTTATATTTAAAATGCTTTTCGTTGGAAATAATTAGTTTAGCGGTAAAGACACCTTGTGACATTAATAAAATAGCCCCATTCGGAACTAGTATACGATTATAGTGTTCCCACAATTTGTCCAATGGGATAATACTATCCCATTGGTTTTGTGTGGTTCCATAAGGTAAATCGCACAGGATTAAATTTATAGATGAGTCAGGAATAGCAAACATTGCTTTTAAACAGTCTTCTTCAATTAAAAGGGCTTTCATATTGTTCACTTGAGGTATTGTTAATTATTTGAATATTAAAACATATTTATTTGAAAAACAAATTCTCAGAATTGTTTTTTGTGCAATTAAAATAACTAGTTAATTTTTAGAAATTAAAATTTTCTCAGTATGCTTTACCGATTAAGGATAAATATTCCTGATCACTACAATAACAGTGCATATTTTCTTTTCCATGCTTTTCACAGCAGATCAAGTGAATAGGTATTGACAGATTCATTTTATCGCTGTGTCGACCACGAATAATTAATCCGAAAAAACAACTCAATTAACCCTTCGTTTGTCTCATCATTCTACTCATGCGCCCCAAAAAACACCGCCTAGCCTACCAAATCCTTTCCGCCGTATCCGAAATCCCCTGCGGCAAAGTCGCCACCTACGGCCAAATCGCCCGCCTGATCGGCAGAAATAAAAACGCCCGTTTGGTCGGCAGCGTGCTGCGCCATGCGGCGGACTACGGCGACTACCCCTGCCACCGCGTGGTCAATGCCGCAGGGCGGCTGGTGCCGGGTTGGGCGGCGCAGGCGGATTTGCTGCGCGATGAAGGTGTGGAATTGAAAGACGAAATCCATGTTTGTTTGAAACGGTATCAGTGGGATTGCTAATCTCCGCCAGCATCAGCCAAAGGTAGCCTGAAAACCCAAAACACCGTTTTCAGGCTGCCTTTTTCAGGCTGCCTTTCACTTATAATTCCGCTTCTCAAAACCACCACGCCGAGCCCCACCATGCCCGAACTTCCCGAAGTAGAAACCACTCTGCGCGGCATCGCGCCGCACATCATCAATCAAACCGTTTCCGCCGTAACCATTCGCCAGCCCAAGCTGCGCTGGCAAATCCCGTCCGCGCTGCCCGAAACCCTGCGCGGGTTGGTCGTGCGCGAATGCCGCCGCCGCGCCAAATACCTGCTGATCCGTTTTGATACGGGTGTGCTGCTGATTCATTTGGGCATGTCGGGCAGCCTGCGGATTTGGCAGGGCAACGCGCCCGCAGCGGGCAAGCACGACCATGTGGACATCGCGTTTGCCAACGGCACGCTGCTGCGCTACCACGACCCGCGTCGCTTTGGCGCAATTTTATGGCTGGCGGGTGTGGCGGAGCATCATCATCTGTTAAAAGATTTAGGCGTAGAGCCGTTAAGCGATGATTTCACGGCAGACTACCTGTCCCAAGCCCTGCAAAAACGCGGCAGCCCCATCAAAACCGCGCTGATGGACAACAAAATCGTCGTTGGCGTGGGCAATATTTATGCCAACGAAAGCCTGTTTCAGGCTGCCATCGCCCCGCAACGCGCCGCCAAATCGTTAAGCAAAGCCGAATGCGTCGCCTTAACCGCCGCCGTCAAACACATCCTGTGCCGCGCGATTGAAACAGGCGGCAGCACCCTGCGCGATTTTGTGAACAGCGAGGGCAAAAGCGGCTATTTCCAGCAGGAATACAAGGTGTACGGCAAAACCGACCAGCCCTGCGCCCAATGCGGCACACCGATTGCCAAAACGGTTATCGGGCAGCGCGGCACGTTTTATTGCCCCGTGTGCCAAAAATAATGGCGTTTATCGTTTTCAGGCTGCCTCATTATGCAGAGGCAGCCTGAAACCTTGTTTAACCACGCGAAAAATTTTCTATTCGCCCCCTTGAATTACTCCAACCCCGCCATTATGTAGGGAAGCGTTGTGGCGCGTGCCACCTTTCTTTTTAACCCCATAATCAGGAGACAACACATGAAAATCCGTCCTTTACACGACCGCGTGGTCATCAAACGCTTGGAAGCGGAAGAGAAAACCGCATCGGGCATTATTCTTGCGCCCTCTGCGGCTGAAAAACCCGACATGGGCGAAGTGGTTGCCGTGGGCGAAGGCAAAATTGGCAAAGACGGCAACCGCCGCGCTTTGGACGTTAAAGTGGGCGACAAAGTGATTTTCGGCAAATACAGCGGTCAAACCGTGAAAGCCGACGGCGTGGAATTGTTGGTGATGCGCGAAGAAGACATCTTCGGCATCGTGGAATAATTCAGGCAGCCTGAAAACACATTTTTCTTGTAAAACATCTATTTAAGGAATATTAAAATGGCAGCAAAAGAAGTTCAATTTGGCACAGAAGTGCGTCAAAAAATGGTAAACGGCGTGAACGTGTTGGCAAACGCGGTTCGCGTAACGCTTGGCCCCAAAGGGCGCAATGTGGTGCTTGACCGTTCATTCGGCGGCCCACACATCACCAAAGACGGTGTGTCCGTAGCCAAAGAAATTGAATTAAAAGACAAATTTGAAAACATGGGCGCGCAAATGGTAAAAGAAGTGGCGTCCAAAACCAACGACGTGGCAGGCGATGGCACCACCACCGCCACCGTGTTGGCGCAATCCATCGTTGCCGAAGGCATGAAATACGTTACCGCTGGCATGAACCCCACCGATTTGAAACGCGGCATTGATAAAGCAGTTGCGGCGTTAGTGGGCGAGTTGGCAAACATCGCCAAACCTTGCGAAACCTATGAGCAAATCGCGCAAGTGGGTTCTATTTCTGCCAACTCCGATGAGCAAGTGGGCAAAATTATCGCCGATGCGATGCAAGAAGTGGGCAAAGAAGGCGTGATTACCGTGGAAGACGGCAAATCGTTGGAAAACGAGTTGGAAGTGGTGAAAGGGATGCAGTTTGACCGTGGCTACTTGTCGCCTTATTTTGTGAACGATATGGAAAAACAAATCGCGGGCTTGGATAACCCATTTGTGTTGTTGTTTGACAAAAAAATCAGCAATATCCGCGACTTGCTGCCTGTGTTGGAACAAGTGGCCAAAACCAGCCGCCCCTTGTTGATTATCGCCGAAGATGTTGAAGGCGAAGCATTGGCAACTTTGGTGGTGAACAGCATTCGCGGTATTTTGAAAACCGTTGCCGTAAAAGCCCCCGGTTTTGGCGACCGCCGCAAAGCCATGTTGCAAGACATCGCGATTTTGACTGGCGGCACGGTGATTGCCGAAGAAATCGGTTTGACTTTGGAACAAACCACTTTGGAACACTTGGGACAAGCCAAACGCATTGAAATCAGCAAAGAAAACACCACCATCATTGATGGCTACGGCGAAAAAGCAGCGGTTGATGCACGCGTGAGCGAAATCCGCAAACAAATTGAAACCGCAACCAGCGATTACGACAAAGAAAAATTGCAAGAGCGCGTGGCGAAATTGGCTGGCGGCGTGGCGGTGATTAAAGTCGGCGCGGCAACCGAAGTGGAAATGAAAGAGAAAAAAGACCGCGTGGACGATGCGCTGCACGCCACTCGCGCAGCGGTGGAAGAAGGCGTAGTGGCTGGCGGTGGCGTGGCTCTGCTGCGCGCGCGTTCTGCGGTGAAATCGGTTGAAACCAGCAATGCCGAC
>CAJPSG010000028.1 GCA_905373195.1 Kingella oralis | reverse complement strand
GTTAGCCCGAATTCACGTTAGGTTAGTGCTTGTCGGGCATCAATGCCCGACCTACTGGGGGGCGCAACGGTTTTCAGGCTGCCTCTACGCCGCCCATCCCCCAAAACATTTCAGGCTGCCCATCATCACCGATAAGGCAGCCTGAAACGCTGTTGGGCATCGCGCAAACGCCTCCGCGTTTATTTTTTCTTCTTGTCTTTTTTCGCGGGCTCTTTATCCAACACTTCCACCTTGGGCGCGCCGTTGGCAGCGGCGGCGGTTTGGCGGTTAATCAGCCATTGCTGGGCAATGGTGAGCAAGTTGTTCACTACGTAATACAGCACCAGTGCGGCGGGGAAGAAGAAGAACATGATGGAGAATATCAGCGGCATGATTTTCATCATCTGCGCTTGGGCGGGGTCGCTGGGCGGAGGGCTCATTTTGGTTTGCAGATACATGGTAATCGCCATCAAAATCGGCAAAATATAGAATGGGTCGGGGCGCGACAGGTCGTGAATCCAGCCCAGCCATGGGGCTTGGCGCAGCTCCACGGAAAGGAAAATCATCCAATACAGCCCGATGAAAATCGGCATTTGAATCAGCATCGGCAAGCAGCCGCCCAGCGGGTTGATTTTCTCGTCGCGGTACAGCTTCATCAGCTCTTGTTGCATCGCCATGCGGTCTTCGGGGTTGGGGTATTTTTTCTTCAATGCTTCCATTTTGGGCTGGATGGAGCGCATTTTTGCCATGGATTTGTAGGCTTTTTGGTTCAGCGGGAACAGGATGGCTTTCACGATAAGCGTCAGCACGATAATCGCCCAGCCCCAGTTGCCGATGATGCCGTGCAGCCAGTTGAGCAGGGCAAACAGCGGCGAAGCGAAAATATGCACGCGCCCGTAGTCTTTGGTGAGTTCAAATTTGGGGGCGATGGTTTTCAGGATGCTGGTTACTTGCGGGCCGGCGTAGAGATTGGCGGCGAAGGTTTTGCTGCCGCCTGCGGGGATGTCCACCGCTGCGGTGCTTACGCCTGCGCTGTATAGGTTGCTGGGCAGGCGTTTGATGCCGATGGTGCATGAACCGCCTGTGCACAGGTTGTCGCCGTTTTCAGGCTGCATAATCCATGCGGAGGCGAAGTAGTGCTGAATCATGCCCACATAGCCGCCTGAGGCTTTGCGTTGGTATTCGGCGGTGTCTTTGCCTGCTTCAAAGTCTTTATCTAGCGTGGCAAATTGCACTTTTTGGAATGCATCGGCATCGGGCGTGTAAACAATCGGACCCACATAGCTGCTGGTGAACCAGCCTTCGCCTGCGGGCTTGCTGTTGTCGCGCACAATTTGGTATGACGTGCCCAGCTTCACGGCTTGGCTGCTGGTGTTTTTCACCTCAAAGCGCACGTTTACCAAATAGCTGCCTTTGGTAAACGTGTAAATTTTGTCCACTTGCACGCCGTTTTGCGCGGGGGCGGTGAGGCGCACTTCTAATTTATCGCCGTTGAGCGTTTGCGATTTTGAGGCAGCCTGAAAATTGGCGTTGGCTAAAATGTTGTTGCCGTTGGCATCCACCAAATTGGATTGGGCAACATAAGTGAGCGGCTTGCCGTCGGCGAACAGGGTGAAACTTTGCGCGGTGTCGTGGGTGGCATCGTAGTGTTGCAGGATTAAGCCGCGTAAATCGCCTGATTTTTCGTCTATCGTGGCTTTAACGGTGTCGGTTTCCACGTTCACGGGTGTTGTTGCGCCCAATGGGGCGGCTTGCGGCTGCGCGGCGGTTTGTTGCTGCGCGGCTTGCTGTTGCTGCGGCTGGGCAGGGGGGAAGAAGTGTTGCCAAGCCATCATAAAGACAATCGCCACAGCGGCGGTGGCCAGCATGCGTTTAAATTCGGATGGGTTTTGCTGTTGCATGAGAGTGTTTTCCTAAAACTAGGGGACGGGGTCGTAACCGCAGCCGCCCCAAGGGTGGCAACGGGCAAGCCGTTTGAGGGCGAGCCAGCCGCCTTTGAGCGCGCCATATTTGCGCACGGCTTCAATGGCGTATTGCGAACAAGTGGGCGTGTAGCGGCAGCGCGGCGGGATAAGCGGGCTGATGCAGAGTTGATAAAAGCGAATCAACGCGAGAAAGAGTTTACGGAGCATGGGACGTTTCAGGCTGCCTATGGGGATGAGTGGGGCAACATGGCGGCGGGTTGGGAAAATCCAAGCGATGAAGCGGAATGTTTACAAATGCGCACCCGCTTAACGCGCGATTAGGCAGCCTGAAAGCGAGTTTACGAGCTTCTGCGAAGCTAAAATCAACTTTCAGGCTGCCTGAAACTTATTTGCATGGGTGGGGCAACATCAATTCGGCCAACTGTTTGCAAACTTCATGATACTGCTCGCGTTCAAACATCACGCGCACCAGCACCACAAAATCTTTGGCGGGCAATTCGTGTTGATGCAGCCTAAACCATTCGCGTATCACACGTTTCATGTAATTGCGCTTGTTTGCCCGCTTGGCGGCTTTTTTGCCGACCACCAAGCCCAAACGCGCGTGCCCCAGCGCATTGTTTTCCGATTGCAGCACGGCAAGAAAGGAGCGCGAACGCTGTTTTCTTAATGCAAAAACGGAAGAAAATTCTTCCGTTGTGAGCAGCCGATAGGCTTTGCCAAAGCGATAAGCCAATTACACAGCCAAACGTTTGCGGCCTTTGGCACGGCGGGCAGCCAAAACAGCGCGACCGCCGCGTGTTTTTGAGCGAACCAAGAAGCCGTGGGTGCGTTTGCGTTTGGTAACTGAGGGTTGATAAGTGCGTTTCATGTTGGTTTCCTAATCAAATATTGGGGGAAAAATAAACGGCGCATTAAACCTGTTTTGATGCGGTTTGTCAAACAAAATAAGTGCTTTGGCTGGTTTCAGGCTGCCTTTTGCGTGGGGTTAGGCAGCCTGAAAATGCTATTGATTATTGAGCCGTTGGATAATCATTTGGCTGAGCTGTTGCACTTCATTGGGTGTGGCGGTGGGGAGAATTTCTGCCCAATCGGTTGCGGTGAATTTTTGCCAATCGGGGCTAAGATTCATGCCGCGTGAAGCGAATATTCCTTTGGCGAGGAAATATCGGAATGATGCTTTTGTTTGCAGGGTGTAGGTTATGGGGCAAGGCTGCTCAGTGGGATGGTGGGCAATTTTGCGCGCCTGCCTAAACATCATGAAAAAATTGAAAGGCAGTGCTGTATAGAAAAATAGCCAAAATAATAAGAGAAGCCAGCCAGCTAATGATTGGGGTGAGTTTGGACGGCTGCATACATGGGGAAAGAAATAACAAAAATAAGTGCTTATTTTGTCTATCAGCATTGCGAGCGTTAAAAGGGTTATCAATAACCACCGTTTTGCGTTTTTTTTTGCATCGGCACGTTCGCGGTCGCTAATGTGGCTGGATTTTTGCCATGTGATGTGCGTTGCGTTGGATTGCACAGCGTGGAGTAATTCAGCGAACGGGGTGTCGGGGGTGTTTGGCATGGTTGTTTCCTTGTTGGTAATGATAAAAAGGGCTTTTCAGGCTGCCTTTATGGCGGGGGGGTGAGGCAGCCTGAAAACGTTATGGGTTTATTTGCTGTTTAGACGTTGGACAATCATTTGGCTAAGGCGGTGTACTTCGTCTGCGCTGGCGACGGGGAGAATTTCTGTCCATTGGGCGGGGGTAAATTTTTGCCAGCCCAGCTGGGTAATTCTGCCGCGAGCGGCGGTGATGCCGTTGGCGTAGCGGCGTGCTGCTTGTGTTTGCAGGGTGTAAAGGGTGGGGAAGGGCTGCGCGGCGGGATGGTCAGCGATGCGCCCCATGCGTTTAGCTATCCAAATATCAAACCCGATAATGCTGATATTGAAAATAAGCGCAATGGCGAGAAATAGCCAAAAAAACAAACCGCTGCTGGGACTGCATATATCGGGGGTGAAGTAGCAGCTGCTTAGGCTGAAAATCGGCAGTGCGAACGCGGCGGCTAAAAACGCCCATTTTGTTGTTTTGGCGTTGGCGCGTTCGCTGTCGCTAATGGGGTGGGATTTTTGCCATGTGATGCGCTTCTCGCCTGCTTGCACGGCGTGGAGCAATTCGGCGAATGGGGTGTCGGGGGTTGAATGGTTTTGCATGGTGGTTTCCTTGTTTGTGATGGTAAAAAAGGTTTTAGCTTCGCAACTGGGCTTCGCTACGCAGGCTGCCTGAACATCACTATTCGTCTTCGGTAAGCCGTTTTTGAATGGCGTGGATAAGCTGTTGCAATGCTTCGGGGTTGGGCGCATCGGGCAGCAGGGCTTGCCAGTCTGCCAGCGTGAAGCTGTCCCAATCGGGCAGGTATTTGTCGCAACGGGTTTGTAGTGTGTTTTTGGGGTAATAGCTGTACTTGTGTCTGCGAGTTTCGATGAAATAGAGCGTAAAGTTTTCAGGCTGCATTGTGCCGATTGGGGTGCGCAAGATGCGGATGGCATCGGGCAGTTCTGTTTTCAGTATTGCTATTGTGAGAAAAAGCACTGCCGCGCTAAATAGCAGCTCAACAGTGTGCTGTTCATTAAAACTCAAAAACCCTGCCAACGGTGCCGTTACCATAAGCAGCAAGCCCAGCAAAATCAGGCGGTGCAAGTGCTGCCGTGTTAGCAGGTGGTCTTGTTTGCTGATGGGCGTGATTTTCTGCCACGAGATTTCAAGCTCGCCCGATTGCAATTCGCTCAATAATCGCGCGTAGGTGAGTAGGGCATCATAATTGTTTGCTTTCATCGGTTTTCCTTATTTTTCAGGCTGCCTAAACATTGCTAGGCAGCCTGAAACCAATCAATCCCCGCTCACATTCAACACGGGCGCGGCGTTTTCTTCGGACAGCAACACCGTCATCATATTGGTAACCAGTTTGGCTTTTTCGGGCTCGCTCATTGCCACAATGCCGCGTTTTTCCAATTCCACCACCGTGCCCGCCACCATGCCAATCGCGCCGCGCACCAGCGTTTGCCGCGCCAAAATCACCGCTTCGGCTTGCTGGCGGCGCAGCATGGCTTGCGCGATTTCGGGCGCGTAAGCCAAATGGGTAAAGCGTGTTTCATCAATGCTGATGCCCGCAATTTCCACACGCTCTTGCACCATGCGGCGAAATTGCTCCAAGATTTTGTCCGAATGCCCTGTTAGGCTGTCTGCCGTGCCGTCGTTGGTGTAGGGGTGGTGCGTTGCCAACACGCGCAGCGCGCCCTCGCTTTGCACTTGCAAAAAGCCATGCGCGTTTTCCACATCCAGCACCGCAGCGGCGGGGTTTTCAATGTGGTACACAATGGCGGCGGCGATTTCAATCGGCGTGCCCGAAGCATCGTTCACTTTCAGCGTGGCGGTAACGTAGTTACTGGTTTTCAGCGACACGCTCACCGTGTTGTAAAACGGCAGTAGCCAAAAAAAGCCCGATTGGGGTAACACGCCTGCGTATTTGCCAAACAGCGTGCCCACCAAAGCGGTGTTAGGCTGCACCACGCGAAAGCGCGTAAAGCCATATCCCAGCGGCAGCAGCAGAAAACCCAAGCCGCCCGCTCCGTTTTCCAATGCGCTAAACATTCGCCACACCACAAATAGCGTGATTGCCACCAACACGGCGGCTGCGGCAAAACCGTTAAGATGCGGCATGGTGTATTTTTTGCTGTATGACTGGCTCATGGGAACTCCTTATCGGTTGAGGGTTGAAAATGGGTTGGATTATAGTGTAAAAATGATTGATTTTTCGTGATTTTTTATGATTTGTTGGCTGCTGACAACAGTCCCATCGCGCCGAAAAAACTGTGGATAATGTTATCCACAACGGCGCGGTCTTAACAAAAATTTGCGGTATAATGGCGAACATATCCACAACGTAATAAAGTAGTCCCATGCGTCTTCCCGAATTTTGGTCCCAATGCCTTGCGCTTTTGCAATCCGAGCTTTCCGAACAGCAATTTTCCCGCGACATCGCGCCGATTACGGTGGGCGAACAAGATGGCGCGTGGGTGTTGTTTGCCAAAAACCAATTTGCGGCAAACCTGTTGCGCACCCAATACGCCCGCAAAATCCACGAAGCCGCCGCGCTGATTGCGCCCGATGCGCCCGAATTGCGGTTTCAAGCGGGCGTGGGCGAGCAAGTGGCGATTGCTGTTGTGCCTGCTGATGTGCCGACTGATTTGCCAACGGATACCGCAAGCCCTGCCGACAACACAGAAGGCAGCCTGAAAACCAGCGCCGCCAGCACAACGCCAGCCGCAGCCCAAACAGAAAGCAAAGCCGAAGCCGCGCGCAATAAAAACAAAAGCGCGCAAGACATCATCGCCGAGCGCATGAGCAACTTGCGTTCCAGCAAAAAAACAGACGAAACGCAGCCTGAAAACGCCGCCGAGCCAACATCCGCCATCGCCGCCGAGCAAGCACGCGAAGCCGCCGAGCAACGCCTGCACCAAACCAATCTTTCCCCCGATTACACCTTTGACACGCTGGTGGAAGGCAAGGGCAACCAGCTGGCGGCAAACGTTGCCAAAAGCATCGCCGAAAAACCGGGCGACAGCATGTATAACCCGTTTTTCGTATACGGCAGCACAGGCTTGGGCAAAACCCACTTGGTGCAAGCCATTGGCAACGAATTGTTGCGGCTCAACCCCAAAGCCAAAGTGCGCTATATGCACTCAGACGAATACCTGAAAACCTTTATGGCGACCGTGCGCAACAAAACGTGGGATACCTTCAAGCAACAATATTTGCATTACAACCTGCTGATTATCGACGATATTCAATTTATTTCAGGCAAAGACCGCACCATGGAAGAGTTTTTCTTTTTGTTTGAACACTTTCACTCGCGCGACCAACAAATCATCCTAACCTGCGACCAATTGCCCAGCAGCCTAGAAGCGATGGACAAACGCCTTGTTTCCCGCTTTTCATGGGGCATGACCATCCGTCTAGAACCGCCCGAACTGGAAATGCGCGTGGACATTTTGGAGCGCAAAGCCCAAGCCGCAGGCATTATGCTGGAAGAAGATGCCGCCACCTTTATCGCGCAAAACGTCAAACAAAACGTGCGCGAGCTAGAAGGCGCGTTGAACCGCGTGATCGCGCGCTGCCGATTTAGCAAAGCCAGCACCATTGACATAGACCTCGCCACCGACGCGCTGCAAGACATCGTTGCCAGTAACTACAAGCTGATTACGGTGGAGCTGATTATGAAAGCCGTCGCCGACCATTACCACATCAGCATCCGCGATATTTTGGGCAAAAAACGCAGCCGCAACCTTGCCCGCCCGCGCCAAATTGCCATGGCGATTACCAAAGAACTCACCAACCTCAGCCTGCCCGCCATCGGCGATGCATTTGGCGGGCGCGACCACACCACCGTGATGCACGCGGTAAAAACCATCGCCAAGCTGCGGCTGGAAGAGCTTGAATTGAAGCAGGATTATGAGAAGTTGTTGATTGTGATACAGCATTAGCGAACAGCGTTTTCAGGCTGCCTATATGGTTCAGCAAAGGCAGCCTGAAAACGCCATCCAGCAAAAGGAAGCAATATGAACAAACTCTGGAACAGCATCAAATGGCTGGCAGGCACGCTGGCGCTGTTTGGCGCGTTTATGCTGGGCGATATGCTGCGCGGCGATCCGATTACCCTGCGCCACTATATTGCTGCCGCTGGGATGGCTGGTTTTTACGGGATAAACAGCTTGCCGCTGAAATGGTCTGCGCGCCAACGCTTTGCTTTTAACTTTGGCTATGTGTCGCTTTCCATGCTTGCCGTATCGTTTTATTTCGGCGAACCGTTTACATGGATAGGCTATGTTTTCGTGCCGTGCGCCATCGCATTGAGCATGGCGGCGATTTTCAATGCCAATCATTTGATACGCGCCAAAGCTGAACAAGAGCAAGCGAAACAAGCCAGCGACAACCAAAAGGCAGCCTGAAAACGAACAAAGCAAGTTTCAGCCAAGTCAACACGAATTACCCCCTATGCAAAACTATCACCAAAAACTCAAACCCCTCATTATCATCGCCATCGTGATGCTGATTTTCTCCGCGCTAGACGGCAAAATCACCAACCAAGAATGGTACACCTTCGGCGTGCTTTGCCTGCTGGTTATCCCTTTTTGGACGATGTGGGACATCAACACCCGCAACGCAGGCAAATTCAGGCTGCCGCTTTACGCGCTGGGCACATTCATCGGCATTTTCGGCGCAAACTATATGCTGCGCGAACACACCCTCGACAGCCTTTTGATTAGCCCGCTGATTTACGTCGCCGTGTTCACATGGCTGCAAAGCCTCACCGACAAACACCTGCCGCCCAAATAGGCAGCCAAAGAACCTGTATTCACTATTTTCATAGGCATCTTTAATGCCCTAAAAACGCGGCTACCGCGTTAA
>CAJPSG010000027.1 GCA_905373195.1 Kingella oralis | reverse complement strand
AAGCTACAAGCTACGCAAACTGCTCTTGTCGCCCCAAACGGTTTCAGGCTGCCTTAACCTTTTGAATTTCAATCACAACAAGGAGTATCAATGTCTGCAACACAACACGGAATGGACGTGCCGCATATTGTCGCGCTATTGGGCGCGGCGGTGGTGGCGGTGCCGCTGTTTAAACGGCTGGGGTTGGGCTCGGTGCTGGGCTATTTGGCGGCGGGGCTGGCGATTGGCAAATTTGGGCTAGGGCTGTTTGCCGATGGGCAAACGATTTTGCACGTTGCCGAGCTGGGGGTAGTGATTTTTCTGTTTGTGATTGGCTTGGAGATGAAGCCGTCGCATTTGTGGCATTTGCGGCGGCAGATTTTTGGGCTGGGCAGTTTGCAGGTGGTGATTGCGGCGGCGTTGCTCACCGTGGTGGGCATGGCGTTTGGCTTTTCGTGGCAGGTGTCGTTTGTGGGCGCGGCGGGCTTTGTGCTCACGTCCACGGCGATTGTGATGTCGGTGCTGGGCGAGCGCAACGAGCTGGGCACATCGTCTGGGCAGAAAATCGTGTCTATTTTGCTGTTTGAAGATTTGCTGATTGTGCCGCTCTTGGCGATTGTGGCGTTTTTGTCGCCCGTGCACATTGAAAGCGGCACACCGCTGTGGCTGGACATCGGCAAGGCGTTGGGCAGCGTGGCGATTATTGTGGCGGCGGGGCGTTGGCTGCTGAATCCGCTGTTTAGTGTGTTGGCGCGATGTAAGGCGCGGGAAGTGATGACGGCGGCGGCGTTGCTGGTGGTGCTGGGCGCGGGCGTGTTGATGGAAAAAGGCGGGCTGTCTATGGCGATGGGCGCGTTTTTGGCGGGCGTGATGCTGTCGGAATCGCATTTTCGCCACCAGCTTGAAGCCGATGTGGAGCCGTTTCGCGGGCTGCTGCTGGGGCTATTTTTCCTTGCGGTGGGGATGTCGTTGGATTTGAATGTGGTTGCGCAAAATTGGGGCGTGATTGTGTCGAGCGTGCTGGCGTTGATGGCGGGCAAAGCGGTGTGCATTTACGCGGTGGCGCGGTTGGCAAAAAGCAGCCACGATGAAGCGTTGGAGCGTGCGATGTTGATGGCGCAGGGCGGCGAATTTGCCTTTGTGTTGTTTGCCGCTGCCAACGCGCAAGGCGTAATCAGCGATGCAAATAATGCCAATATGACGGCGATTGTGGTGCTGTCTATGGTGCTCACGCCGCTGCTGTTGATTGTGCACAGCAAGTTGCCGAAAAAAGCCGCCGCCACGCGCCCAGACGATGCGATAGACGAGCAACGCGCGGTGTTGCAAATTGGCTGTGGGCGATTTGGGCAGATGGTGTATTTCATTTTAGACGCGGCGGGCTTCGCGCTGACGATTATTGATAAAGACGAAAACCTGATTGCGGGCATGGAAAAATACGGCGTGAAAACCTATTTTGGCGACGGCTCGCGCCCTGAATTGCTGCTCACGGCGGGCATTGAAAAAGCCACGGTGCTGGTGGTGGCGATTGATAACAAAGCCGAAGCGGTGCAGATTGTGCGCTTTGCCCGCGAAGCCAATCCGCATATCAAAATCGTTGCCCGCGCTTACGACCGCAGGCATCTTTTTGAATTGCACCGCGCGGGCGCAGACGAAATTATCCGCGAAACGTTTGACTCGGGCGTGCGCGCGGGCAAGCGGGCGTTGGAATTTCTCGGCTTGCCGCGCGATAAGGCGGAATGCGCGGGCAATATTTTCTACCGCATGGATAGAAACGGCATGCGCAAAATGGCGTTGCTGTACGACCCTGAGCATACAGCCGCGTTCTCCAACCAAGCGATGATGAACGAAGCCAGACGGCAAGATGCGCGGGTGAAAGAGGTGGTGCAGGCGATGTTGAATGGGGAGCGGGATTTGGACGAGAGTGTGTGATTGGATGGGAGGCAGCCTGAAAATGGGAAATGGGGGTTTCAGGCTGCCTATTTATGTAATATCCGCCAACCAAGCGCAAAACAGCCGCAGCGGTGCAGATAATCTGCGTTGCTGCGGCTGTTTGGCTTGGCTTTATTTCCGCTCTGGCGGGAAAAACAAAGCCGTGCCTTCAAACGCGAGCCGCACGATGTCGCCGCTGCAAACGGGCGGCGCATGCACGGTGTCGAGCGTGAAGCAGACACCGTTGATGTTGAGGGCAACGGCGGTATAGCGGCCTTTGAATTCGATGCTTTCCACTTTCGCGCCGAACATGGGCTGCGTGCTGTGCGGCGACGCGTTTGCCGTTTCCGTCAAAACGAACTGTTCGGGGCGGATGAGCAGTTTGCCTTCAATGGGATGTTCAGACGGCGTTTGCGGCGCGGCGGCCAGTGCAAATGTGCCGAGGGCGCATTGCGCCTGTGTGCCGTCGCTGCTGCGCTGTGCGTCCAACACAATGCTGTCGCCGATAAACTGCGCGGCGGTGAGGCTGCTGGGCGACCAATAGAGGCAGCGCGGGATGTCGGTTTGCAGGATGCGGCCGTCTGAAAGCACGGCGATGCGGTCGGCGTGGCTGAGGGCTTCGTCGCGGTCGTGGGTAACGAAGATGGCGGACGTGCCGCTTTGGCGCAGGGCGTGCAGCATTTCGCGGCGGATTTTCTGCCGCAGGTGTTCGTCGAGCGCACTGAACGGTTCGTCAAACAAAATCAGCTCGGGTTCGGGCGCGAGGGCGCGGGCGAGGGCGACGCGCTGCTGCTGGCCGCCCGAAAGCTGGTGGGGGAAGCGGTTGGCAAGTTCGCCGATGCCGGTGAGCGACATCACGGCTTCGATGCGCTGCCTGTCCTGCGGGCTGCTGCCTTTACCGTTGCCCAAGCCGTAGGCGATGTTGCGGTAAACCGAAAGGTGCGGGAACAACACGCCCTCTTGCACCACATAGCCGATGCGCCGCTGTTGTGTCGGCAGGGAAAAGCGGCTATTGAAAATGCAGCGGTCTTTGAGCCAAATTTCGCCGCTGTCGGGCTGCTCAAAACCGGCGATGGCGCGCAACAGGGTGGTTTTGCCGCAGCCTGAAGGGCCGAGCAGAAACAGCATTTCGCCCTGCCGCAGTTCCAGATTGATGTCGCGCAGCGCGGCGGTGGTGCCGAAGGTTTTGTTCAGGTTTCGGATGTGCAGAACGGGATTCATGTTATTGGAAGGCATATTTTTTCAGTAGAAACACGGGGATGCCCGAAAACAGGATGAGCATGGCGGCGTAGGGTGCGGCGGCGGCGTATTGCGCGTCGCTGGTGTACGACCACACGGCGGTGGACAGGGTTTTGATGTCGTTGGGCGTGAGCAACAAAGTGGCGGTGAGTTCTTTCATCAGGTTGAGAAACACCAGCGCAAACGCGGCGGTAATGCCCGGCAGCATGGCGGGGACAACCAGCGTGCGGAAAATATAAATGTTGCCGCGCCCCAAGCTCTGCCCGACTTTTTCCATGTTTTCGGGAAGCAGCTCAATCGGGCTGCGCAAAGCCGTCTGCGCCACCGGCAGGTAGAGGATGAAATAGGCGGCAATGATGACGGCAAAAGTTTGGTAGAGCGGATAGGCGTAGTTGATGGTGAAATAAATCAGCGACAGCGCGATAACCAACCCGGGCACGGCGTGCAGCAGAAAAGGCAGGCGGTCGAGCCACAGGGTGAACCTGCTACGGTAGCGCACCGCGCACCACACCAGCGGCAGGGCGGCGGCCACGGTTAGCAGTGCGCCGAGCGAAGACATCATCAGCGAGTTGCCGAAGGCTTCCGCGAAGTCGGACAGGCTGTCGAGGCTGTTTTTGGAATTGCCCTCAACCAGCCAATAAGCCAGCGTGCCGACCGGAACGCCGATGCTGACCGCAAACAACGCCGTTAAAAACAACACCGCGGCGGCCTGCTGCCAGCCTGTGAGCGTTTTCACGGGATAGGGGCGAATCACGCCTTTGCCGCTGTGAAACAGCTTGGCTTTGCCGCGAAACAGCATTTCGCCGCCCACCACGATAAAGCAGATAAGCATCAATACGGCCGAAAGCAACGCGGCGGTATTGTTGTCGAAAGACATATCGTATTCTTGGAAAATGGCAGTAGTGAAGGTTTGGTAGTTCAAAATTGCCACCGCGCCAAACTCCACCAGCATGTGCAGTGCAATCAGCAGAATGCTGCTGCCGATGGCGGGTTTGAGCTGGGGGAAAACGGCAAACCAAAATGTCTGCACAGGGCTTTTGCCCAGCGACAGGCTGACTTCCTGCAAGGAGCGGTCGAGCCGTTTGAGCGCGGCGGCAACGGGCAGATAGGCGAGCGGCGCGCAGCTGAGGCTCAAAATGGCAATCGTGCCGAACAGCCCTTCCACGCGGAAAGTCAGGCTAATCCAAGTAAAACAGCTCACAAAAGCGGGAATGCACAGCGGCAGGGCAACGGTCGTCTGAAAAAACGGTTTGCCCCAAAAACGGCAGCGTTCCAGCAGAAACGCACAAACCGTGCCGACGGTAACTGCCACGGCGGTTACGCCCACCATCAGGTAAAGCGTATTGAGCAGCAGCTCCGCCATGCGCGGCCGCCATAGCAATTCGATGCTGCGTCCCAGCCCGACTTCGTAACTGCGGAATATCAGATACAGGAAAGGCAGCAGCAGCGGCAGGCTGATGAAAACTGCGGCCAGCATCAGCCACAGAGGGGGGCGGGGGTATTTCAAATCGGGCTTTCTTTCAAAACGGGTTTCAAGGGCGGATAACGGCTGCCGCAAAAAATGCCCTTTTGCGGCAAAGGGCATTTCGGCTTACCGGCGGCAGGCTTATTTCAAACCGGCGGCTTCGATGAGTTTTTTCGCCAAGGCTTCGTCTTCGGCGGTGGTAGCCGATACGACGGGGGCTTCCAATTTGGCGTAAGGCTCCAAATCAAAGCCTGATTTCACGCCTGCGTGCAGCGGATATTCGGCGCGGGCGGCAGCCAAGACTTCCTGTCCTTTTTTGCCTGCCATAAAGGCGATGAATTTTTGCGCTTCGGCTTGGTTTTTAGAAGATTTCAACACCGCCGCGCCCGAATAGGAAACCAATGCGCCGGGGTCTTGGTGGCGGATAAAGTGCAGGCGAGAATTGAGGTTGGCCGCGCCTTTTTCTTTCGCCAGCGAGTACCAGTAGTAGTTGTTAATCAACGCGGCAGGCACTTCGCCCCGTTCTACCGCCTGCAATGCCACGCTGTTTTTGGCATACAGTTTGCCATAGGCTTTCAAGCCTTTCAGCCAGTCAAGCGCGGCTTTCTGCCCTTTCATTTTCACAATGGCGACCACCTGTTCCAAAAACGCGCCCGAAGTCGGCACATAGCCGATTTTGTCTTTCCAAGCGGGGGTGGCGAAATCCAATACCGATTTGGGGAAGTCTTTTTCGCTTAATTTGGTGCGGTCGTAAACCACCACGCGCGCACGACCGCTCAACGCAATCCAGTCTTTTTTAGCGGCGGTCGGCACGCCTTTTTGCGCGGTTTGCGCAATCACATTGGCAGGAATCTGCGCTAGCAAACCCGCTTTGGACAAATCGGCAAACGCGGCGGTCTGCTCGGTATAGAAAACATCGGCAGGGCTTTTTGCTCCTTCTTCTTTAAGCTGCCCCGCCAACTGCGCGCCTTTGCCGCTGTTGAGCGTTACTTTGATGCCCGTGTCTTGGGTGAAGGCGGCAACGAGCGCTTTGGTGGCTTCAGGATGCTGGCCGTTGTAAACGGTGATGTCGGCGAAAGCGGGGGCAGAGCAGAGCAATGCGGCTGCGAGGGAAGCCAGTTTCAATTTGGTTTTCATGTTTTTTCCTTTGTTGGGTTTTGTAGGGAAATGTTAATCGGTGCAACAATTACGAGCTGAATTGTAAAATAATTGCATGAGAAGTACAAATTATGGTGGTGTCCTAGAAAGTATGCTGCCGAAAAAAATCAAGCGGCACCAAGGCAAAGAATTGTATGATTAAGGTGTGAACATATCTATACAACTCCATTGCTAACGCGCAAGGCGTAATCAGCGATGCAAATAATGCCAATATGACGGCGATTGTGGTGCTGTCTATGGTGCTCACGCCGCTGCTGTTGATTGTGCACAGCAAGTTGCCGAAAAAAGCCGCCGCCACGCGCCCAGACGATGCGATAGACGAGCAACGCGCGGTGTTGCAAATTGGCTGTGGGCGATTTGGGCAGATGGTGTATTTCATTTTAGACGCGGCGGGCTTCGCGCTGACGATTATTGATAAAGACGAAAACCTGATTGCGGGCATGGAAAAATACGGCGTGAAAACCTATTTTGGCGACGGCTCGCGCCCTGAATTGCTGCTCACGGCGGGCATTGAAAAAGCCACGGTGCTGGTGGTGGCGATTGATAACAAAGCCGAAGCGGTGCAGATTGTGCGCTTTGCCCGCGAAGCCAATCCGCATATCAAAATCGTTGCCCGCGCTTACGACCGCAGGCATCTTTTTGAATTGCACCGCGCGGGCGCAGACGAAATTATCCGCGAAACGTTTGACTCGGGCGTGCGCGCGGGCAAGCGGGCGTTGGAATTTCTCGGCTTGCCGCGCGATAAGGCGGAATGCGCGGGCAATATTTTCTACCGCATGGATAGAAACGGCATGCGCAAAATGGCGTTGCTGTACGACCCTGAGCATACAGCCGCGTTCTCCAACCAAGCGATGATGAACGAAGCCAGACGGCAAGATGCGCGGGTGAAAGAGGTGGTGCAGGCGATGTTGAATGGGGAGCGGGATTTGGACGAGAGTGTGTGATTGGATGGGAGGCAGCCTGAAAATGGGAAATGGGGGTTTCAGGCTGCTTCTGTTGACTGTGGTAAAGGCAGCCTGAAACACACCATCCCACCACCATATCAACCGCACACTCTGCCAATCGCCGCGAGCTAATGCACAACCTTGTGCCTCACTCAACGGGAGTAAACTCGCGATTTACCCCGTCGGTATGGCGGTATTCTGTACACACCCTTATTGTCTTCCTCAAACGGCATCGCCCAGCCCAACGGTTGCTTGTCGCCATAGCCTGTTACCAAGCAGGCTTTAAGCAGGGTTTTAAGGCTGCCTGCGGCATTGGCAAGCTGCGGGGCATCGGTGTCGGTGGATTGGTAAAGGGTTACGGGGGTCATGGGGTGTCCTTTCGGGTTAAAAAATCTTTTTCAGACTGCCTATACTTCAATCGTGTCGCCACGCAAACACACCGTCCAGCCATCTTTATGCGTGCTGCGTTTGCCCGTGGGCTGGATGGCGCGCACTATCCACAGCGGAATCGGTGTGCCTGTGGTGTTGAAGCGGATGCAGTTCTGCGCCGCCCAGCCGCCGCCAAACGCCGCCGCAGGCAGCCTGAAATAAGGCTGATTGGTGGCGGGGTTCATCGGCGCAAGGTCGCTTAAAATATCGCCTGTGGCAATCAAGCCTAGGCTTTCGCCATACAATTCAAACTGGGTGCTGGAAGTGAATTTCAGCAGCCATCGCTCGTTAATCGCGCCGTCCGCGCTGACTTCTATCGGATAGTCTTTCACATTGGTTTTTGCCAGCAGCGCATCGCCAATGCGGGTGTTTTGCCATACGCCTGTCCACGCCTTTTGGCTAAACGGCTCGGTGGCGCGTACCAGCAAATCGCCCGCGACAACGGCGCTGGAAACATAGGTGCCTTCTTTGGGAAAGTCCCGCGTGAGTGGGTTTTGCAGTTTCAGGCTGCCTGAAATGCTGGTTTCCACCACGCGGTTGTCTTCTTCCCAGAACTGCACGGCGGTTAAGGGCATTTGATAGCCCTGCAAATCCAAAGGCGTGCGCCAAGTGAGCGTGCCTGCGGCGAGGTCGTAGTCGTATTTTTCCGCATCAATATGCACGCCCGCCGCATCTTTCACGCACAGGCGGTCTAGGTTTTGTCGTTCAAGCTGCACGGTCTGCCCCGCGGTAAACGCGCTGCCGATGTCTTGGCTGATGCTGTTGTGAATCACCACCAAGCCGCCCGCGCGGAAGATGGGCACTTTGCCATCCAGCGGCAACCGGGTGGCGTTAATGCCAATAATGCTGGAATCCAGCGGCACGGTGGACTGCGATACCGCGTTGTAGCGCAGCGCATCGGGCGCAATCGGTTCACTCGCTTCAATGCTAAAAAAGCCTGTTTCGCTGTCCACCTTGCCTTTCAGGCTGCCTGCAAGCGTTTCATCCGCCTGCGCTGTGCCTGTTAATGTGTTGCCGCCCACTTCCGCATAGGCGGTAAACGACTGCGGCTTAATCGGCGCAATCGCTGTGCGTCCCACATAGCTTTGCACCTCATGCGTGCCGTTCACCATCACGCCTTGCAACACCTTAATCACCGCGTTTTTATCCAACGCCAAAGCGTTAAACGTTGCCTTGCCCGCCACGCTCAAACTGCCGACCGCCTCGCCCGCGCCCGTTGCCGCATTCCAGTTGCGATACAACGTGCCATTGCGCTCAATAATGCGCTCGCCGTTGATTTCAAATACCCAACTGTTAAACAACACCGCGCGGGGGTAGGCTTTGCCGTTCAGCACATCATAGGTTTGCAGCC